>JAHZMA010000016.1 GCA_022599575.1 Alphaproteobacteria bacterium
AGGCGATGGCAGAGTGAGAATGGAATGATTCCACATTGGCACGGAAAGACGAGAGAGGAGTGCATCACAAAAAAACCTAATCATCACGCTTCATTAGCCACCCTCCCCCTCGTCATTCCGACGAAAGTCGGAATCCAGAGTCAGCTTGCTCGGAGTGAGTTATAAATGCACGGCTACCGTCTTTTGCAGCGTTGCAATAAATAGGCAGTAGTCGTGGTAAATAAGGGCTTCAGTGTTTGTTAGATAATATGAGCAAAACGACTCTGGACTCCGTTTTTCAACGGAGTGACGGCAGTGGGTGAGGCGATGGCAGAGTGAGAATGGAATGATTCCACATTGGCACGGAAAGACGAGAGGGTTGGCGTGGCGGTGCGTGTTGTTAGATTCGTTAATACTGGCATCGTGCGTGTTGTTAGGTTAGTCAATACTAAAATCGTGCGTGTTGCGATACATTATATATGGGGGGCTTTGCGGCTTGGCTTCTCGGCGGTTATGTCCGTAGGACAACCGCCTTGCCAAGACGCCCCCCATGCCCCCCACCGCTGTGCTTAATACTGATTAGGTGCATGCCTTGATAATCCGCCATACTCAATACTAGCGGTGGAGCGTGTCAGGATTACTCAATATCAAGGCTGTATTTTCGATGGTGAGGCTATGCCTCACCCTTTTACTGGATTCCCCCTTATCCCCTCTCAATAGTTAGCAAGGCTTATGCTTGTACCAATGGCGCATTCGCCTTGCCGATGACACTCTCGTGGGACTGGCACGGAACGACGAATAAAAGCGTGTGCCTCAACTATATAAAACTCTCAAAACTCGCTTTCACCATCGCCCAAACATCTCGCAACCAAGCCGTAAATTCCTCGCTATCCGCGAATTCATTTTGCAAAGCCAGCCGATTATCTTGATTGAAAAATGGCAAACGGTAATCAATCGCCCCATCAAAATCAAAGCGGCGGGTTTCTTGCGCGCGTTGCCAAAACCCAGTAAGCCTAACATTTAGCGGAATATCATCAATCTGCACCAACAGCCTTTCATCAAGATTCGGCAAATGTTGCAACCTATCGTAAATTATATCAACCGATAATCTGTAAATGCCTATCGCATTATCGGCATTAACAGTTGCACGAACAAAATCAAGCGGCAGTTTTTGCATAAACCCACGATTATTCTGCATCAGCAACCAGACAGGAATATCCTTACTTAAAAATGGCGCAATTTCAGCAGGCACCACAACCGAAAATGTAACATGCTCGATGCTGTTATCAGCCGTTACCGTGCGATATAAAACATCGCCCGACTGCACCGCATCGCCAACATCATGCGGCGTTATTTCGGCAATTTTCACCCTTGCCCTGCTGTTAAAAACCTGCATTTTAGAATTAGCATCAACCGCTAGCTGTTGCAATAATTCGGTGTTTTCAATTTTCAGCGCGTTGATTTCAGGGTCTAGCGATGCCGCCCTGCGCTTAATCAGCCTTTGCAAGCGCGGTTGCAGGCTTTGTAAATCGCGGTCAAAACCCTCAATCAATGCCAGAGTATCGTTAATATCAGTGTTGATAAAATTCAGCTCGCGCCGTAAAAGCAGCCTATCGCTCTGATTCACCCGCGTGATGCGCGCATTGATATTCAGCTTTTCTTGCTCTAATTCATCGATAGATTCTCTGGCATCATCAATTCTATCTTGCAAACGTTGCCGTTGCGTGTAAATCTCGCGCCCATATTCATCTAGCGCATCATAATATTCGGCAAATAATTTCTGTTGCGCCAACACGAAATTGGTGAAATCATCATTATCATAGGCGCGCTGACGCAAATCATCGGGCAATACCCATGTTAATCGCCCATCTTTTTGCGCTTCTAACCGCGAAATTTGCAACCGCACTTTGGCTAATTTTGTTGCCGCCCGCTGGTCAAGATTATCATTATTTGATGGCACAAGCCGCAATAATAATCGTCCGCGTGGCACTGATTGCCCTGCCTCAACATCGCGCGAGAGCAAGATGCCGCCATTTTGGGCATATAGCGTGGTGATTTGTGGCATTTGCGTGATGGTGGCATCATAGGGGAGCGTGATAAAATGTAGCGCGCCATAAATCATTGCGGGCAATGAAAGGGTGAGTAGTGTCATGACAATCAGCAATTTTCCGATTGCCATTTGGTCGTGATAATTTTTACTGGAGGTTGTTTTTTTGCGATGCTTCATTCTGGGCTGTAACGGCCTATCATTCGCACGCGAATTGGTTTGGTTTTTTTCTTGCGTTACCAGATAGCTAAACGCATCTGCGCCTTGCTCTGCACCTGTTTGCGCCAATTCATGCGCGGGTAAAATTTTCTTATCACTCTGTATCATAGCACACCATCATCACATATTGCTGATGATTTTTTTAGAATCATCAACCGCCGCCAATGCGCCATCATGCAAAATCGCAATTCTATCGGTGATTTCTAAAAAACTACGTGAATGGGTGGCAACAATAATCGTCTTGCCCATTTTTTTAAGCTCTAGCACCGAATTGCGAATATCAAACAAGGCGCGCTGGTCAAGCTGTGCGGTAACGGCATCTAAAATAATCACCTGTGGCATACCAAAAAAACTGCGCGCAATCGCAATCCGTTGTTTTAACCCATATGGAATCGCATCATCGCCTACTGAAATTTCGGTGGCATAGGATTTTTCCAACTGATTGATATATTCATCGGCGCCCGCTAATTTTGCAACATAGCGGATATCATCATCGCGGGCATTGCTACTGAAACGGCAAATATTTTCTGAAATTGTACCAGGTAGCAAATCAATTTGTTGCGGTAAATACCCAATATGCGTGCCAAGCAATTCCTTATCCCATTCGCGATATTCCACCCCATCTAGCAACACATTGCCATCGTAATTTTCTATGCCCGCCAGCAATTTACATAGCATGGATTTACCACTGCCAATATTGCCGATAATGCCCAATGTCTCGCCACTATTGATGGTGATATTATCAATTTGCAATACTGAATCAATCACGCCCGGGATTGTTACTTTGGTATTTTTAATTTGAAACACACCTTTCATCTCGCGCGCCCAATGTTTTTTATCGGGTTCAGTACGCTTAAGATGCTGATTGATACGTGGCTGTTGGATTTTGGCTTTTAGCCATGGCCGCAAATAATCGGAAAGTTCTAATAACGGACGATTAGTGAATATCGCCACCCATATGCACGCAAATAGCAAACCTTGATTGCCTAAATCACCGCCGCTGACAATAATCGGCGCAGCAGCAATACCGCAAAAATAGAACAGCTTCATCATGCTTTGCAGAAAATGTAGCTTATTCACCTGCTGCACATGCAAAAGGGCTTCGCGCATGCGTGAAAGCACCCAGTTTTGACGCATATTTGCGTAAAGCCCCATTGCAAGCATGGTTCGTCCAGCATTGCGGGCGATTTCCAACTTATCAAACGTTGCGCCTGCTAATTTTTCAGCACGCGCTTGTCCGCTTAAATTTAACCAAATATTCAACCGCAAAAGCACCAGCATGATGATTGCTAACCCGCTCATGAAAATGCCCAATTCCACATCTAACCAGAATGATGCGGCTAGCCAAAGCGGTATCACGCATAAATTCACCAAAGATTTCAGGCAACCTTGCAGTTGAAAATCGCGCACCTGCACCATATCGCGCAACAAGCCATAGCGTGCAAATACCGAATGATTGTCAGCATATTTTTTACCACTGCTCATATCAGCTTCTACGCGAAACAGCTGATTATATAATAAAGGCGTCAGCAAGCCTTCATAGCGGTAGCAAAGGCGGTAAATCAAACGCCCCAGCAAATAATCAAGCAATGTGAAAAATAATAATAATGATACGATTAATGCCAGAAGATACCATAAAGTATTGCGTGTGGTCATTAGCTCTTGTAAATTTAGGAATAAGATTGCGACCGCGAATAGGCTTGCTTGCGTAATAATGGCAAACAGCATCACAAAAATAATTGGTAGTTTTATTTTGCGATTAGCGGCTAAATATTTTTTTTCAGAGGCAGTTTTGCCCATTTTCATCATCTTCCATCATTAATATGCTATAGCATCAGTAAAATACTATAGAAAGAATAATGCCAATTTACGAAAAATGATAATTAAATATGAAGAAAAATATTTTTTAACAAAATAGAAAATTTTAATAATGGTACAAAAGCAAAAGGCTATATCAAATTTTCACCTGATATAGCCCCTCTTCTGTAGCAACTAAAAAAATCATTTCAAAAGATTAAATGCTTAAAGCCCCTCAATAATAGCAATCTGTTCTCTTGTTGCGGTTTGAACAGGTTGCCTATCAGTGACTTGCTGTGGCAATGCTTCTTCAATAATATCAGCAGGCGTTTCAGCAGGCGCATTTTCAGCTCTGGCTTGCGCCACAGCAACATTCGCCCGATCATCTGCTCTTTCTCTGACACCACGCGCTTCAACTTCAACCTCAGCAGCAGCACGGGCATTTTCATTATTACGCGCCACATTCTCAACAGTGTTAGGAGTATCTTCAAGCGCAAAACCACTATCAGCTTCAGCAGGGAGACTACCCGCTTCACTTGCCCTATCTTGAATCGCATTGGCATCAACATTAAAAGCATCTCTGCGTGGCACAGAGGTAATGGTTGTATCGGTGCGCGTATCCACAAATTCTACATAAAGCTGTCGCTGTTCAATATCATAATCAAGTCGCACGGCAACATCATTTGTCGCAGTTCGCTCGGCCGCATCTCTATCGGCAGCACCGCCACCACTATTGCCATCACCGCCCTCATCAGCGTTTAGGTCAATAACATCTTCAATATTCTGCACCACATTGTCACTACGTTGGTTTAATGTATCAACACCGCCATTAACAGCACCAGGGTTCGCCTGAATTGGCTGCTCATTTGGGGTAGGTACAAAGCCTGCAGGGGTAATCTGAATCTCAGCCATTTCTAGCTCCTTTCTAACAAATTACATTTTGAGGCATCTCACCAAACATTACAATAGACACCATAGTAGCAAATAAAAGCAGGTATGATTTTATTATCCCACTATATTTTATTGCGTTCGTCTATTTTATTCGGGCTATATACCTCAAAGATAAAAAAGATTCTCTTAACAAACTGATTTTTCTCAACCATTATCATATCAAGATTAATCCTTTATACCACTTTATATGATATATAATATAGATAAAAAATGCAAGCCTATTTATCTTTTTTATAAAGAAACAGATAAAATCAGGGCAAAAAACGCAAATTAAAGCATAAAAAACCCCAAAATAGTGTTTTTTCACTCATCACCTTACTCATCTCTGGGCGAATAACCGCCTGTTTTCACCTTCCATGCAGTGATCATCTGATATAAATCCGAATCAGGCGAATCAGGTAATATGATTTGCAATATCAATAATAAATCACCTGCAAGCTGTTTTCCCCCGCCCGGCACACCGCGCCCTTTCAAGCGCAACTTGCTACCACTTGACGAATTGGGTGGAATCATCAATTCCACCGTGCCCGTTAATGTTTCCACTTTTACCTTGCCGCCTAAAACTGCCTCGTCAAGGCTAATATCTAAATCCGCAATCACATTACGCCCATCAAGACGAAATCTCTTATCTGGATTCACAAACAGTTCAACATAAATATCACCGCCCATCACACCTTGTCCACGCAAGCGCAATTTAGTGCCTGTCTGAGTGCCGGGAGGCACCGAAACCATTATTTTCTTACCATCTTCACGGGTGATTTGCTTCTGCACCCCTAACACAGCATCTACAAAATCCACCTCTAGCGTAGAGACAACATCTTTTTTTTGTTGCTTGGCAGATGTATGTTTGGCACGCGCATTGTTGCTTTCGTAAAACTTATCTTTTCTAAAAAGATGATTAAAATCACTAAATGAAAATGGTTCCTCATTGGCATTATTAAACATGCGCTCACTGGCGTGTTTACGTTTATTTTGCATGGTTTTGATATTATCGTAAGCGGCATTAATTTCCTTAAATTGCCGTGCATGCTCTTCATCATCGGGGCGCAAATCAGGGTGATATTTTTTGGCAAGACGATGATAGGCATTTTTAATTTCCGCATCGCTGGCAACGGGGCTAACGCCAAGTATTTTGTAGGGGTCTTGTTTCACTTTATTTTATCGCTATTATTACCTGTATCATATCACATTGAAGATTGCAATTTAGGCATCTTCTCATATAATTTATATGTTTTTGTTACCTTTATCCACAAAATAATTTTTTGACATTATACTTAACCCCTGTTATGAAAAGCCTATGATGAACGAAAAAGACAAAAAATTCTATATCGTAACGGGTGCGGCAGGCTTTATTGGCGCGAACATTGCCATCAAATTAACATGCGGTAATGGTGATATACCATGCGTGATTGCGGTTGATGATTTAACGCAAGGCGATAAATACCGCAATTTTGCTGATTGCACGCTTACAGGTTATTACGATAAAGATGAGTTTCTAAAGCATATCATCAGTGATACATTGCCAAATCCTGAAAATATTGCCGCGATTTTTCATCAAGGCGCGTGCTCTGATACGATGGAAAGCAACGGAAAATATATGATGGAGAATAATTATCTTTATTCACTCCATTTGCTAGAATGGGCGCAAAAATATAATATCCCGATGCTCTATGCCTCATCAGCGGCGGTTTATGGTGGCGCGGATAAGTTTTTTAGCACGCCAGATAATGAAAAGCCACTCAATATTTATGGCTATTCTAAATTGCTATTCGACCAAATTGTGCGCCAAAAAATCAAAGATAAAAGCCTAACGATTCCAATTATCGGTTTTCGCTATTTTAATGTCTATGGCCCACGCGAAAGCCATAAGGGCAGAATGGCATCAGTCCCGTTTCATCATTTTCAGCAATATCAAAAGCAAGGCTATGTGAATCTATTCAAAGGGTCGGGTGGTTATGCTGATGGCGAACAACAGCGTGATTTCATCTATATTGATGATGTGGTGCGGGCGAATATCAATGCGTATCATTTATTCGCACAAGGACATAAAAGACAAGCAATCGTCAATCTGGGCACAGGGAGTGCACAAAGTTTTAACGCACTTTCTGCGGGTATGGTCAATGCCTGTCGGCATTTCAAAAATCAGCCTGAATTATCGCTTGAACAGTTGCAAACCCAAAAATTGATACGCTATATTGATTTTCCTGATGCGCTAAAGGGTAAATATCAGCATTACACCCAAGCGGATATGAGCTGTTTTACAGAGGAAATTGGTCGCTATGGTGTCACCAATATCACCGATGCCACCCGCGCCTATTGCCGTTGGTTACTTGATAATCAGTAAGTCTTTAACTATTCTCTGGCATTTGCCTTGCCCTCGCGTTATAATATAAGTGCGGATAGTCGGGCGGTCGCGCTTTTTTAAAGTGAGGAAAGTCCGGGCTCCACAGAAAGAGAATATCGGTTAATGGCCGACTGGTTAATTATCGCTTATGGTTGATAATTGGCTACGGGAAAGTGCCACAGAAAACAAACCGCCATCTATATGATGGTAAGGGTGAAAAGGTGCGGTAAGAGCGCACCGCGTTTTGTGGTAACACAAAACGGCATGGTAAACCCTATTCGGAGCAAGACCAAACAGAATTTCGTTATGTCTTTCTGCATGAAATCAGGTAGGTCGCTAAGAGCATGATGGTAACATCACGCATGAGATGAATGGTCGCCAATGACAGAACCCGGCTTATAGACTATCCGCACATTAATATCCGCTTATG
>JAHZMA010000002.1 GCA_022599575.1 Alphaproteobacteria bacterium
AAGCTGTATCGTAGAAGAGGTTTTGCGGATTTATGGCTATGATAATATTCCAGTTGTATCATTGCCAAACAGGCAAGCGGTGGCGGGTAATATTCTCACCCTCACCCAAAAACGCGTTAATTATATCAAGCGGGCATTATGCGCGCGCGGGCTTTTCGAGGCTTATAGTTGGTCATTTTGCGATAGTGAAAAGGCGAAACATTTTTGGTGTGAATCGGCAAAACCACAAAATTTATATTTGCAAAATCCAATATCAGAAAAATTAAACATCATGCGCCCCACCCCGTTAGTTACCTTGCTTGAGGCAATGGGCGAGAACCATGCACGAAAAATATTTGATATGAAACTGTTCGAAATAGGGCCAGCCTTTGATGATGCGTTTGATGGGCAAAGACTGATGGCAAGCCTGTTACGCAGCGGCGCCAATAATAGTAAAGATTGGCAACACAACCATGTTGCAAGCAATTTATTCGATATTAAAACCGATATGATGGCGGTGATTGAAGCTATTGGGTTTGACGCGCAAAAATTCAAAATTACTAATGACGCACCTGATTATTATCACCCTGGTCAGTCGGGCAGTGTGATGCTTGGTAAAAATATCATCGCGCATTTTGGCACATTGCACCCGCTGGTGGCGCGTGATTTTACGTTGAAAAAAACCGTGTCTATGGGTGAGATATTTATTGATAATTTGCCAATTCCAAAAAGCAGTAAAGGTAAAGCAAAAATAAAATTACAAGCCTCAGCCTATCAGCCTGTGATGCGTGATTTCGCCTTTGTGCTAGATGAGAATATCAGTGCGGGTGAATTGATTGCATCAATCAAAAAAGCCGAACCAAAATATCTCAGCGATGTTGGTATTTTTGATCTCTATCAAGATGATTCATTGGGGCAGGGTAAAAAATCACTGGCTGTTAATGTAGTATTGCAACCGTTGCAGGAATCTTTCACCGATGAGTTGTTGGAAGAAATCAGTGTGAATATTATCGATGCAGCACAAAAAATAGGTGCAAAATTACGCGAATAACAGCATAATGCATCACTATTTAAAAAAGGGTAACAAGAGATAAATGGCTAAATTAAAAAATATGATGAAATCGCTTCCTAATATTTTGACCCTATCACGCATATTATGTGCGCCATTATTATTTTATCTGATCGTTGAAAGCTATCATCACAATCATGATAATACAGTATGGACATGGATTGTGTTGATTATGCTGTATAGTTTTATCACTGATTATTTTGATGGTTGGTTGGCGCGTAAATTAAATGCAACATCGCATTTTGGTGCGATGCTTGACCCAGTTGCCGATAAAATCGTGGTGATTGTGATGCTGATTTCAGTCAGTATATTAGATGTGTTTGGCCCAGCGGGTTATGTTGCGGTGTTGGTGATTATTATTCGCGAATTTATTGTATCGGGCGCGCGTGAATATAGTGGTGCTTATCAAATAAAATTACCCGTTACCCGTTTGGCAAAATTGAAAACTGTGCTTCAAATGGCGGCATTATTTATTATTTTTGTGGAACAGAGGCTTCAGATTATCCCGAACGTTAAATTCGGTGAGTTTTTGCTGATTTGTGCGGCGATTATGTCTTTGATAACGGGCGTGCAATATTTTAGAAAAACGGTTATTGCCTTAAATAATATCAAACAGGCGGGTTAGTTTTATATGCAAGCGCCCGCCAATGATGGAGCTGGCAATGATGCGTTGCCAAATCATAAGCCAAAAGTGATAGGATTCGCTGGTTTCAGCGGTGCAGGCAAAACCACATTATTGGAACAATTAATCACGCATTTTACGCAAAAAAACATCAAAATCGCTTTAATAAAACATGCCCATCATTCTTTTGATATTGACCATAAAGGCAAAGATAGCTATCGGCATCGCAAAGCAGGGGCGCATGAAGTTTTGATAAGCTCGCATAAACGCTATGCCCATATGGTGGAAACCGATGCTGAAACGCCATTAAATATATTGCTTTCAAAGATTAATGATGCGGATATCGTATTTGTAGAAGGCTATAAAAATGAAAATATTCCTAAAATTGAGATTTACAGAAGCAAGCATGAAGCGGTAAAAACTATCTTGGCAAAAACTGATAAAAATATCATTGCCATTGCCACACCACAACAAGATAAACAGCTGGTAAGTGGTTTGGTAACATGGCTTGATTTAGATGATGTGATGATGATTGCTGGTTTTATCAGTGATTATCTGAAAATTGGGCGTTAAAGGT
Source organism: Alphaproteobacteria bacterium (assembly GCA_022599575.1). Lineage (GTDB taxonomy): Bacteria > Pseudomonadota > Alphaproteobacteria > JABAAW01 > JAHZMA01 > JAHZMA01. The sequence continues at coordinate 2,248 of JAHZMA010000002.1, forward strand.
GGCACAGCTTTATGATTGCTTTGCCAAAGGCGGATTGTTACCGCTTGCCGATATTTATGCGTTGATTAATGATTTAGATGGCGTGCAAGAGTTTGAAACGCTAACGCTTGCCGATGCGCTCACCCAAAATATGCGTGGGCGGTTATTGGCAAAAGATATTATTGCACCTTTTGCGGTGCCGTCTTTTGCCAATGCAGCGGTTGATGGCTATGCGTTTCGCCATAAGGATTATCAAAAACAAATTGCGGTTTCGGGCAAGGCTGAGATGCAATTAATCGCTACCATTGAAGCAGGCGATAGAAGCGATATTGCTTTGCAACAAAATCAGGCGGCATTAATTTTCACGGGTGCTGCCATGCCCAAAAATGCTGATATGGTGGTGATGCTAGAAGATATTGCAGAAAATCGCTTGATGCTGGCGCAAAAAATATCAGCAGGCGAACAGCCGATGATTACCATTCCAGATGGCTTAAAACAATATGATAATTATCGCCCGATTGGTGATGATGTTGCGGAAGGTGAGATAGTTTTACATGCGGGCGATGCGCTTACCCCGCCGATACTTGCCATGTTGGCCGCGCTGAATATCAAACAAATTCCAGTGATTCGACAATTAAGAGTGGGGATTTTATCAAATGGCGATGAGCTAATGCGCGATGATGATATATTAACTCACGGTAAAATTTATGATGCGAATCGACCTTTGCTGCAAAAATTATTGGCATCTTATGGGGTTTTGGTAACTGATTATGGCATGATGAATGATGATAAGCAGGCAATTAAAGCTGTGTTTGAAAGCGCGCAAGAAACCCAAGATTTATTGATAAGTTCAGGCGGTATGTCCGAAGGCGGTAAGGATTATATCCGCGCGTTATTAGAAGATGATTCACCGCAAAATGAGGGTAAATTATGTTTTTTACGCGCTGCCATTAAACCGGGTCGCCCTGTTGGTATCGGCTATTGGCGTGATATGCCGATTATCGGGCTGCCCGGCAATCCCGTTGCCGCTTTTACTGTGTTTTTGGTAATAGCCTTGCCGATGCTGATGCGTTTGCAAGGGCATAAAACAGTAAAATTACCGTTGCAATTTCAAGCATTGGCTGATTTTAATTATCAAAAACGCCCACAGCGAATCGAATATGTGCGGGTGAAGCTGATAGGGCATGATGCAAAAACTCATTTGCCAATTTTGGCACGCTATGGCAAAAAAGGCGCGGGGGTGTTATCATCTTTATTGGGGGCAGATGGTTTTGCCGTGCTAGAGGGTGATAATATCACAAAAGGCATGCAAATCAGCTATATGCCGTTTGAGCAGTTTTTTTAAGCAGGGTTTAAATAATGGTAAAGATTTATTATTTCGCATGGTTGCGGCAAAAAATCGGCAAAAATTCCGAGCAACTGGATTTGCCAACCAATATAAAGAATGTAGCAGATTTGCGTGATTATCTTATAGGGCAAAGTGACGCTTATGCGATTTTGCAACAATATGATGATGTGATTAAAATTGCGGTTAATCAGCAATATGTTGATTGGCAAGAAGCGATTAAGGCAGGTGATGAGATTGCATTTTTCCCACCCGTTACTGGTGGCTGATAATGATTGATATTCAAATTAAGATGCAGGATTTTGATGCCTATCAGGCGTTACAGCTTTGGCAAAAAAAACTGCAACAAGATAATAACGCGCAAGAAGTAGGAGTCCAAGAAATAGGGGCAATCTGTCATTTTATTGGATTAATGCGCGCGTGTAATCAGCGCGATGAATTGCTACAATCCATGAATTTAGAACATTATGCGGGCATGTGTGAGAAAATTTTGCATAATATTGCTGATGATGTGATGAGGCAATTTCAGATTGAGCATCTGTTATTATGGCATCGCGTTGGCGAAATTTTACCGCAACAGCCGATTTTACTGATTGCCGCCGCATCAAAACATCGGCAAGCGGCATTTGATTCATGCCATTATTTTGCCGACCGCCTCAAAATAGAAGCCCCTTTTTGGAAAGAAGAAATCACGAAAACAGGGCAAGCGGAATGGGTGGCGCAAAAACAGCAAGATTTATCCCAACAAGCTAAATGGGTAAAATAAATCAATAAAAAATAACCAAAAAAAATAAGTTGATAATTAATGATAAATTGTTACAAATAAGCTTGAAGCAAGCTTAAACTTGAAGGTGATTCGATGTTACGAACAGTGCCAATTCATAAAGAGACAGATTACGTCTATATGCGTAAAGCAGGCAGGTTAGCTGCTGAAGTGCTGGATTATATCACGCCATTTGTGAAGCCCGGTGTTTCTACGGGCGAGCTAGATAACCTATGCCATAAATTTATTTTAGACCATAATGCCTATCCTGCACCGCTTAATTATCGGGGTTTTCCTAAAGCCACCTGTATTTCAATCAATCATGTTGTGTGTCATGGCATTCCTGATGATGGTAAAATATTGCGTAATGGTGATATTCTTAATATCGACGTAACGGTGATTCTTGATGGTTGGTATGGTGATACCAGTCGTATGTATTGGTGCGGTGATAAAATTTCGCGCCAAGCCCAGCTATTAACCCAAGTAACCCATGAATGTTTGATGCGGGGCATTGATGCCGTAAAGCAAGGGGCAACATTGGGCGATATTGGGCATGCGATTCAAACGCATGGCGAGCAAAACAGATTTTCGGTGGTGCGTGATTTTTGCGGACATGGCATTGGGCGTAATTTTCATGATGCGCCATCGGTGATGCATTATGGCAATAAGGGTGAGGGCATGACACTGGAAGAGGGCATGATTTTTACCATTGAGCCAATGATTAATTGCGGCACATGGCAGGTGAAGATACTCTCTGATGGTTGGACGGCGATTACCAAAGACCGCAAATTATCGGCACAATTTGAACATACATTGGCGGTGGTAAAAGGCGGGGCTGAAATTTTCACCCTCTCGCCACAGGGTTTACATTGTCCGCCATATATTATTTAACGGATAAACATTGTGGATAAAAAACCGCATTATCATGGGCATCGTCAAAGATTACGCGAAAAATTATTACGCAATGCCGATGGTTTGGCGGATTATGAATTGCTGGAATTGATGTTGGCGCAAGCACTGCCACGTGGCGATGTGAAACCTTTGGCAAAGGAATTATTGAATCGATTCGATTCATTCGCATCTTTGCTTGCCGCGCCTGCATCGCAGATTATGGAAGTGAAAGGGGTAGGAGAATCGGTGGTGGCGGCACTTAAAATCACCTATCATGCCTCATCACGGTTAGCCGAAGCGCAAATTAATAACAAGCATATCATTAATTCATGGCAAGAATTACTGAATTACTGCCGTGTTAAAATCGCTTATGCCAATATGGAGCAATTTTACGTTATCTGCCTGAATCAGCGTAATTATGTGATTGACCATCAATTATTACAAACGGGCACGATTAACCATGTTACGCTTTATCCGCGTGAGATTCTGAAACATGCGCTTGATAAGGGCGCGACTGCATTGATTGTTGTGCATAATCACCCTAGCGGTTCGGAACAACCATCAAAAGGCGATATTGATTTTACCAATAAATTGCATCAGGTGCTAAAGCCGTTAGATATTAAGTTACACGACCATTTAATTATCACCCATTCGGGGCATTTCAGCTTTCGGCAAAATGGGTTACTTGCTTGATGAATCAGTGTCTGATGAATCAGCGCCTGATGAGTCAGTTTTGGATAATTCACCAAAATCAAAATAGCGGCGCAACCGCCATGTTTGAAAAATACCGAATATCACAAAAATAACGGTAATACCGAACACCTTAAAACTCACCCAAAAATCAGTGGATTGCGTGAGGCGGACAAATTCATTAAGCGCGGCAGTGATAATGAATAAAAATCCATAATGCCACGTTAATTGCACCCAGCCTTTGATGGGCAGGGTGATATAATCCTTAAACACATATTGTAACGCAGGTTTCTTGATGATGGCTGAGCCTATTAAAATCACCGCAAAGAGTAGCTGAATGATGGTGCTTTTTAGCTTAATCAAATTCTCATCTTGCAATAATAAGGTGGCAGTGCCAAAAATTAGCACCAAAACAGCGGTAACAGTGGGTAGCATCGCGAAACGGCGCTCCATCACATAAATATAAATCACCGCAATGGTTGAGGTAACAATCAAAGTGGCGGTGGCAACGAAAATATCATAAAAGCGGTAGCTGACAAAAAAGATGATGAGTGGCAAATAATCAGAAATAAATTGCGTCATCTTACCTTTGGGTTTATTTTTTTCTGGGGCTTTTATATCTGGTTGTTGATTAGATTTTTCTGTCATCATATCCTCATATTTTTTCTATGGCGTTCCAAATATCACTTTGCAAACACGCATTGTTAAAATGGTTGATTTCCTGTATTCCTGTGGGCGAGGTAACGTTAATCTCAGTAAGATGTCCATCTATAATATCAATGCCCGCAAATAGCAAACCTTCTTGTTTCAGCGGTTGTTTCAAACCTTCGCAAATCTCAATATCGCGCTTTGTTAATTCAGCTTTTTCGGCTATGCCACCCACATGCAGATTAGAGCGCACATTGCCCTTTTGTGGCACACGGTTGATTGCGCCAGCAATCTCGCCATCAATCAGCACCACGCGCTTATCGCCTTTGCTAATATTAGGCAGATATTGTTGGGCAATCAGGGGGATATTATCTTGGGCAAAAAATAATTCTAATAAGGCATCTAAATTTGTGTCATCTTTATCTAGCTTAAAAATGCCAAAACCACCATTGCCATAAAGTGGTTTAATGATAATCTCGCCAATATCGCGATGGAATTGCTTAATCTCGTCTTTATCGTGGCTGATAAGACTATGCGGCATAAATTGCTTAAATAGATTAACCCAGATTTTTTCGGGTGCGTTGCGCACCCCACTTGGATTATTCACCACGCATGTTTCAGCCTGTTCAAGCAGATGGGTGGCGGTGATATAGCCCATATCAAATGGCGGGTCTTGGCGCATCAGCACCACGTCGATAGCAGCAAGATTGATGGTTTCAGTTTCGCCTAATTCCGCTGGCTTTTGCGGGTCTTGAGTGAATTTTAATGTCTGCATTTTGGCAAATACGCCACGCCTGCTATCCCATGAAAGCAATTCGGGTGGGTAATAATAAAGCTGATAGCCACGCTTTTGCGCTTCCATACCTAACATATAGCTACTATCGCTTGTTATATCAATATTATGTGGTATGTCCATTTGTAGAGCAACATTTTTTATCATGGTCAAATATCCAGATTTTTAGCGAACGAGGCATGTTTGCGAATGAAATCAAAGCGCTTTTCGGGGTTGCGCCCTAATAAATCTTCCACCAATTGTTTGGTTTCACGCGCTTCAAAACTTTGCGCTTCTGGTATTTTCACTTGCATCAGATTGCGCGTTTCAGGATTCATTGTGGTATCGCGCAATTGTTTGGCGGGCATTTCACCTAACCCCTTAAAGCGGCTAATATCAGGCTTTTGATTGGCGCGGAATTCTTTTTTGATGATTTGGTCGCGTTCAGCATCATCATGGGCATAAAATGATTTACCACCAGCTGCGATACGGTAAAGCGGTGGCATCGCTAAATATAAATGTCCATCTAAAATCAATTCAGGCAGTTCGCGATAGAAGAATGTCATCAGCAGGGCGGCAATATGCGCGCCATCAACATCAGCATCGGTCATAATCACAATTTTTTCATAGCGTAAATCTTGGGCGCGATAAGCATCACCTGCGCCACAGCCTAGTGCAAGGCATAAATCGGATAATTCTTGATTTTGCGCCAATTTTTCTACCGATGCTGATGCCACATTTAAGATTTTACCGCGCAACGGCAATACCGCCTGAAAATTGCGGTTGCGCGCCTGTTTAGCAGAACCGCCCGCAGAATCGCCCTCAACAATGAACAGCTCCGTGCCGATACTGCCTTCGGTGCTACAATCAGAAAGTTTACCCGGTAAACGCAGACGTTGTAGGGGGCTTTTACGCATATTATTTTTTTGCGCGCGGCGTTTCAGCCTTTCATCCATATTTTCAAGCGACATCTGCAATAATAAATCAGCTTGCACAGGGTCTGCTGTTAGCCAATGTTCGAACTGGTCTTTCACCGCATTATCAATCAGTCTGCTGGCTTCGGGTGAGACTAATTTTTCTTTGGTTTGTCCTTGAAATTGCGGTTCGCGAATAAAGATTGAAACCAGCAAGCTACAGGAATTAATCACATCATCAGACGTTAATTGGGCGGCGCGTTTATTATTGGTAAGCTCGCCATAATGCCGTAATCCGCGTAAAATTACTTGGCGCATTGCTGTTTCGTGATAACCGCCCTGCGGCGTAGGCACGGCATTACACCATGATTCTATCATCGAATCACCATGCGTAAACCAGCGCAACACCCATTGCACGCGCTCACCATTATCGGTTTTTACATCGCCATCAAAATCATTCTTCAGTAAATTTTCATAATTTTTGGCGCATATTGCCATATAATCTTTTAACCCACCAGGGTAGTGGAATTTTTCTTGGGCAGGAATGCTGTGTTTTTGTGCGCTTGCGGGTGGGCATTGCCAGTAAATTTGAATACCGCCATGCAAATAGGCTTTGGCTTGCGCCATTTTATAGAGTTTTGCGGCATTAAATGTTTGATTGCCGAAAATTTCAGGGTCGGGGTGAAAGGTGATTTTCGTGCCTTTGGCAGTTTTATTATCGGCAGGTGAGTGCGTTAATTTACTGTTTGGCGCACCGCGCACACAAGAAAGCTGATAGATTTTACCCGCACGCGTAATTTGCGCGCAAAAATGATCCGATAAGGCATTGACCACTGATATGCCCACCCCATGCAAGCCACCAGAAATTTCATAAGCCTCGCCTGAAAATTTACCGCCCGAATGCAGGCTGGTTAAAATCACTTCTAATGCTGATTTTTCGGGATAGCGCGGATGTGGGTCGCATGGAATACCGCGTCCATTATCACTGACTGTGATACTGCCATCTTCATGTAACTGGCAATGAATATGGCGGGCAAAGCCAGAAAGTGCTTCATCCATCGCATTATCTAAAATTTCGGCAAACAAATGATGCAAGGCAGTTTCATCGGTGCCACCAATATACATGCCGGGTCTGCGCCTTACGGGTTCTAACCCTTCTAAAATTTCAATGGCATTAGCATCATAGCTTTGCGCTTTATTGCGTGCCGTCGATGTAGGTGGTGCTAAAACTTTATCATCGGAAGTTTTGGCAGAGTTAGGGTCGTTATGGCTGGGTTTGGAAAATAAATCATTCATGGCGGTCATCATATCTTGCAAAAATTTTTATCGCAAGCCGTTACACATCTTTATCGGCATATATCTTTACAGGTTTATAGGTGGCTTGTATTAAATCATCTGTGGCTTTTTGCTCTTTCATCTCTAATTCTTTTTGTAGCTTCAGCAATTCGCTATTTTTGATATTTTCCAACCGTTTCATTTCGGCATGCGATTGGCTAAGATTATCATGGGCGATTTTGGTAACGGCTTTGGCATCATTCAGTAGCATTTGTAATTTTTGTCGGTTTGTAAGCGCATGGTTGATATAGTTAGAAAATGTTTGCGATAACAGATAATCTTGGGTAGAAATTTCTTGTTCGCGGGCAAAATTTTTGTCGAATTTATCAATTCTATCAACAATATTACCCTCTTGCTGATGGGCTTGACTCAGCTTTTTGCGTAAATTTTGTAATTGATTATCTTGCACACGAATAAGTGTTTTTAGGGTTTTTAGCATGATGATGTCAATTTAAGATATGGTTGTTGTCACTATTGGGTGCTTGCGGTGCGGTCTGTTGCCCATTTTGGGTTTCTGGTAATGTTTCTTCCATCAATGTGTTAATGGCGGTTTGATATTCCATGCCTAAAATTTTACCCAATTGTTGAAAACTCTCTTCAATGGTGCTTTTACGATCAGGGTCTTGCTTGAAAAAATTTTCTAATTTCGGATGTAAATCGATGGCACGGTCAATATTTTTATCACTGCCTTTGCGGTAAGTACCGAGCGAGATAAGGTCTGCCATCTCTTCATAACGGGCGATATTTTCACGTGCCGATTGCAGAATTTCATTTTCTAAAATATTATTGCAGGCAGGCAAGGCGCGCGATACTGATTTCATCACATCAATCGCTGGGTAGCGTCCGCGATGGGCTATATCGCGGCTCAGCATCACATGCCCATCTAAAATGCTCCGAATAGCATCAGAAATCGGCTCATTATGGTCATCGCCTTCCACCAAAACGGTAAATATGGCAGTGATATTGCCCTCAATCACGCCCTCATGATTGGGTTTGATACTACCGGGTCCAGCGCGTTCTAATAATTTTGGTAATTGGGTGAAAACCGACGGCGGATAGCCTTTGGTGGTTGGTGGTTCGCCTACCGATAAGCCAATTTCACGCAATGCCATTGCAAAACGGGTGACAGAATCTAATAATAATAAAACATCTTTGCCCTGTGCGCGAAAATATTCAGCCACAGTGGCGGCGGTGAAGGCCGCTTGCTTGCGACATAAAGCTGGCTCATCAGAGGTTGAAACCACCATCACGCAATGTTGCATATTCTCTTTGCCCAGTGCATTTTCAATAAATTCGCGCACTTCGCGTCCGCGCTCACCAATCAGCCCAACCACAATAATATCAGCATTGCTATGGCGCGCAATCATGCCCATTAAAATTGATTTGCCAATGCCAGAGCCCGCAAAAACACCCAGACGCTGCCCTTTACAGCAAGGCACAAAACTATCCATAGCCCGTACACCCAAACATAATTTTTCACCAATAAGACGGCGCTGATGCGCGGGCGGTGGGCTGTTATGAATCGGGTAAGCATGGTCGCCATAAGAAAGCGCGCCTAAATCATCAAGCGGTTGCCCAAACGCATCAATGGTACGCCCCAACCATTCAGCATGTGGATAGATAACCGTGTCGCTATGGGTGATTTTAACACGGTTGCCAACGCCAATCCCTTCCATTGCCCCAAAGGGCATGGCAATCACGCTTTCCTTTTCAACACCGATAATCTCGCACGGTAAATCAGGCTTGCCGCTACGTTCTAAAAAGCAACGCTCGCCAATGGCAATATGATTCGAAATACCAGCAATTTCAATCGCTAAACCCTTAATGGCAGAAACTTCACCGCTGATAATATAGCTAGAGCTACGCGCCACTTCATGGCGCATTTCTTCAAAAAAATGCATTATCACACCTTACATGATATGCTGTGAGGAAAACATAATCATTAGTGTCAACCTAACAAAAAAAAACAGTAAAGAAAAGAATTATTTTGCTAAAAATATGTTAATAAATTGACAAATTTTTAATATTAGCTTATATTAGAGAGATAATATTGGTTAATAATATATTTTTATCAATGTTTTCTATATAAAAAGTAAAATAATATTAATAATTTTGGAGTGTGAGCTTATAATGCGTGTTTTATTGGTGGAAGATGATGTTTCAATGATGAGTATGATGAAAATGGCACTCAGCCGTGAGGGTTTCGAACTTGATATGGCAACAGTTGGGCGCGAGGCATTAGAATTTATTAATCAGCAAGAATATGGTGTGATTGTGTTAGATTTAATGTTGCCCGATATGGATGGCTATCAGCTATTGCGGGATATTCGGGGCAAGGGAAAAAATATGCCAGTGTTAATTCTTTCAGGGCTTTCACATATTGATAACAAGGTTGAGGGGTTAACATCAGGCGCCGATGATTATCTTACCAAACCATTTGACAGGCGTGAATTGATTGCACGGATTCATTCTTTAATTCGGCGTGGTAGTTCGGGCACGGAAATGTCAAAAAAAATTGTTGAAACGGGTAATTTAAAGATAGAATTAACAGAAAAACGGGTTTTTGTGGCTGATATACAGGCTGAATTAACGGCAAAAGAATATGCTATTTTAGAAATGTTGGCGATGCGCAAAGGGGTGGCGATTGATAAGGATATGATTATGGAAAAATTATATGACCCGCAATCGGGCAAATATCCTTCTGAACGGATTATCGCGGTGTTTATTTGCAAATTACGTAAAAAACTCACCGATTTAGATCCCGAACAAACCGATTATATTAGAACGGCATGGGGGCGTGGTTATATTCTACCAGAATTGCCACTAGTTGCATCATAGTTGCATCATAATTGCATTATAATAGCGGTTATTTGTTGCAAGGGTAATGCAATATCCGATAATATCAGGCTATGATGAATAAATTTTTAAAATGTTTACTATTGGGATTATGCCTATTATTGGCAAATGCGTCAGTTGCCTACGCACAAAATATTGTGCGCGATACTGAAATAGAAAATTTCTTGCAACAATTAAGTGTGCCAGTATTTGAAACGGCGGGTTATAAAAAAAATCAAATTCGTTTTATTTTGGTATCAGATAAAAAACTCAATGCGTTTGTGGCAGGTGGTGATGCGATTTTTGTGCATACGGGTTTAATTGTAACCGCTGATAGCCATGAACAAATTACAGCGGTGATTGCCCATGAATTAGGGCATATTTTGGCAGGGCATGTTAGTCAAACCTTGCAAAGTCAGCAAAGTGCCAGCAAGGTTGCATTGGCAACGGCATTGGCAGCATTGGCGATAGGGTTCGGCACCAACAATATTGATGTGGCGATTGTTGGCTCACTAGGCGGGGCAGATACGGCACAGAAAACTTACCTAAAAGGCTCGCGTTTGCGCGAAACAGCGGCAGACCAGATTGCGGTTGATTTACTGAATAAGGCTGAAATGCCACTTTACCCGATGCGGGATTTTATGTCTTATTTGGCGGCACGCGAACAAGGGGCGCGCTTTGATGAATATTCTCTCACCCATCCGCCCAGCAAAGATAGGCTTAATTTTATCACCCATCAAAATGATATATCGCCTTATAAAGATAAGCCACAAAGAACAGAATTTACTCAGTGGTATGAGCGTATTAAAGTCAAAATCATTGCCTATAATGAACGTCCTAGCGATATTATTAAACGCTATGATAGCGATTCAGAACGTGATATTTACGCACGTAGCGTTGCCTATTATCGTAACAAGCAATATCCACAAGCCATTGCATTGCTCAATAATTTGCTCAGCAAAAATCCAGAAGACCCTTATTTATGGGAATTGCGTGGCGATGTGATGCTGGCTGCTTATAATTATGAGGCGGCGATAGAAGCTTATCGCCTTGCCAAAAAAATATTAAAAAAAGCGCCATTATTGGATTATCAACTGGCACTCAGCCTATCGCGACAAAGTTTTGATATTATTGGAGAAGATAAAACATTCAATGAAAATATCAGAAAAAATCTTAAACAGGCGCAGATTTATGCCTATCGCGCAAAAAATCAAGATTCCTATATTGTGCAGGCATGGCAATTAATTTCAGAAATCCATGATAGGTTAGGTGATGCTGGCAATCGTGATTTGGCGTTGGCAGAATATCATTTTAGAATCGGTGAATGGGATATTGCCGATCAATTTGCTCAAAAAAGTTTAGATGGTTTTGCTGAAGGTGCCTCTGGTTTGGTGCGTGCCGAAGACATATTGTTACAAATTGACCAAATTTTGCTTGAGCAACAACAAAAATAAGTATCATGCAATATTTTAATCAACAGGCATGTGACAAGGGTAGAATCGATAAAATAGTGGCGCAGATGAGTGGACTCAGCCGTAATTATGTGCAGAAATTACTACAAATGGGTTATGTGTGGCATGATGATAATGCAATAAATGCGGCAGATTATGCTGTGCAAATAGGCGATAGGTTGCTTTGGGCAGTGCCAGATGCCACCAAAACCGAACTTTTGCCTGAAAAAATTCCACTTGATATTCATTATGAAGATGATGATTTGCTGGTGCTTGATAAGCAAGCTTTTTTATGTGTGCATCCTGCGCCCTCTCACGAACAAGGCACATTGGTGAATGCGTTGCTTTATCATTGTGGTGAAACACTGATAGGGGTGGGCGGCGAGCTGCGGCCAGGGATTGTGCATAGGCTTGATAAGGATACCAGCGGCTTGTTGGTGGTGGCAAAGAATCATGACACCCATCAGCATTTAAGCGCACAATTTGCGCGCCATGATGTGACGCGCCGTTATATCGCATTTGTAAAAAAAATGAAAGATACACCAAAAGGGCGGTTGGAAGGCTATATCGGCAGGCATATGGTGCATCGCCAAAAAATGGCGCTTTATAATGATGCCAATGCCAATAATAATAAAGGTCATCATGGGTATAAATTTGCCGCTTTGGATTATGCGATGCAAATTTTGTATAAAAATGGCGCGGCAAAAATTGAATGCAAACTTCATACGGGGCGCACCCATCAGATAAGGGTGCAGATGAGTGCCGCTGGTATGCCACTGATTGGTGATAAAACCTATGGCGCACATATTAATATGAAAGGCGGCAATGCTGATATTGTTTTGCCACGTCAGGCATTACATGCCGTGCATTTGGGTTTTCAGCATCCAAAAAAAGATGAATTTATGTGTTTTGATAGTGCATTGCCGCATGATTTACAGCAATTACAGGCGCAATTAGAATCATTTTAGGTGCAATATTACCTGCTTAACAATATTGCGCACTTAATTGCTTAATTTTTTGAATCATCGCATAAAAACCATTACTACGCGATGCCGAAAGATGCTTATCAAGCCCTAATCGGTTAAAAAACAAGTCATGCTGATGCGCGATAATGGTTTCGGGCTTTTGCCCCTGATAGAGTTTTAACAATAAGGCAATTAAGCCGCGCACAATATCAGAATCGCTGGTGCCACTAAAATTCATCACGCCGTGATGATGCGTGGCATACAGCCAGACTTGCGATACGCAACCATGCACACGGGTTTCATCATTTTGATATTGCGGGCCAAAAGGGGGAAGCTTTGTGCCTAAATCAATAATATAGCCATAGCGGCTTTCCCAATCATCTAAATAGTCAAATTCTTGTGCTAACTCTTCGGCAATGGTGTCAATCGATACCATCATGTTAGAGATGTGAAGATTGCTTGTTTTTGGTTTTTTTAATCCGTTTTTTGCCTTTGAAAACCCATAAATGTCCCATGCCCCATACAAAGGGGGGGAGCACCGCAATGCTCAATAATAGTGCCACCTCATAGATGAGACCTAACATATTGACGATAATAAAAACAATGCTTTGCGAGATAAGCAGGGCTAATATTTGAATCACAATAAAGCGCATAAAACTTGAAAATTGCATTTTTTCTTGGCGATAAGTATAAAAATTATGTCCGATAAAGCCAGTAATAATCGATAATATAATAGCAATAAAATTAGCATGTAGTGGCTCTAAATTAAAAATATGATGTAAGGTAAGACCGCTTACCGCATAGATGGCAGTATTGATAACGCCAGTGATGCCATAGCGTAAAATTTCAAAAAATGTTTCTTTATCAATATGTTTTAAATCGCTGAAACTGTTAATATCTTGTTTGAATAAATTTAATTTACGATTGACGATATTGATAGGATAAAATAACAGACGTATCATTTGTTGTCCTTTTGCTTCTTACTTTTTGCTTATTTGTGGTAGAATTAATAAATAAAATCGCATTGATAAAGACCTTGTATTCTATCATAATACAGGCTGTAGAAACAGATAATAATGCAATAATAATGCCATGTTATGCTTAAGGTTTGGCATATAAAATTAGCGTGTTTTAGTGGCGCGTTTTTCCATTTGTATAATGCGTTCCTGCATCAGATTAAAAATAACAACCAGCGCTTCATCATTGATGTTTTTCGGGTCTTTGAAAAAATCACTGATATATAAATTGGCACTATTGCGCCATCTATGCTTTTGTTCAGCATTCAGTTTAATAATTAAATCATTGCGTCTTTGTAATTTTTGTAATTCTGTGCGGTGAATATGGTCGGTTACCTCAACAGCAAAATCAACCAAATTTTTACCACCCAAACTGCTGGTAAGAATTTTGCGCCATTCACGTGGCAATAAGTTGAAAATATCCTCATTAAAAGCAAAATAATAGGGCGTGCCGATGCCTTCAAATACAGTATGTCTCGTTAAGAATGATAATTGTTCATGATTAATATCGCTGTGATTAAGCCCAAAAGCATCGGTATGGCCTTCGGTAAAAATACGTGCTTTTTCTTGGTAAAAAATTGGCACATCGATGCTGGTGCCGTTTAAGGAATTAATAAATTTAGAGAAATAAGTATGATTGGTTGCAACCACACGCCCTTGCAAATCTTCGGGGAATAAAATCGTATTAATCGGGGAATCCGCCAGCTGAATCGGTGGACGCTCACCATAATGTAGCATGGTGTAAGGGTCGATATGCAGAGATAATAATTGCAAATTTTGATATTCTTGCCGCAAATAATCATTGGCAATATCCCAAAAAACATGGCTAGCAATAGCGGTATCGCTTGTTATGAAAGGCAGAGCGAATAATTTGCTGTAAAAAAAACTGCTTTCGGGTGTATCGAACAGATTAACAAAAGCAATATCAATTTTGCCACTACGCAACAGGCTATCAATATTGGCATTATCGCTTTTTTTATCTTTGCCAAATGTGCCATCTTGTGGCCCTTGAAAAATGATTTTGCCACGATTATTGGTGACTTGCGTGAAATAATTTGCCCAACGTTTCAGGAATAATTCTAGTAACGGGCTATCTTCTTGTAGATTATGCCCTAATATCAGCGTAATCGTGCCATTTTTTTGGGCTGATGCGATATGAAGTGGCATCAGCAAAGAAACGCAAATTATCAGGCTTTTAATGGCTTTACTTTTGATAATTTTACGGGCACCATAAAATATCATTATTGCCTCCGTCATTCATGATGCGCGCCAAAATAAACAGTAAATCCGATAATCTGTTAATGTAAATAATAAGATTTTCAGGCACATATTCTGATTGGGATAATAAATTGATTTCGCGTTCGGCACGGCGCACAATGGTGCGCGCCAAATGCAGATAGGCAGAAGGTTTTGTGCCACCCGATAGAATAAAACTGTTAAGTGGGGCAAGCTGTTGATTATAAGTTTCAGTCGCATTTTCTAAAAATGAGATATTATCTTGGGTGATGGGGTTGCGTGCTGGTTTGGCATCATCATGCGGGCGGCATAATACTGAACCAACATTGAATAAATGCTGCTGAATATTTTGTAACAAAGTGGTGATATTGACATCATCACTATAGGCAATCGCAATCCCGATGGTTGCACCAGCCTCATCAATTGTGCCATAGGCATTGATGCGTTGGTTTGATTTTGCTACCTTCTGCCCATTACCCAACATGGTCATGCCTTTATCACCTTGTTTTGTGGTAATTGTCGATAAACGAACCATGTTATTTTACCTTTGTTATTTTAATAAAAACAGTAAAATAATAAAAACGGTAATGGCACAGGCTTGAAATACAATCCGCCATTGCATTAATTTATTGCCATATTTTAATGAAAAATCACCACCTTTTGCCATAGAAAATAACCCTAATCCCAAAACAGCAAGCACACTGAGCATTGAAGCGACCAGCAATATGACTAAAATAATGTTCATTTTTTATCCAATCTTTCCATTCAATTATTTTGTGTTTTACCATAGCATTATTTGCGTGATGGGGCAATTGTTTTACTCTCTGGTGTTTTACTCTCTGGTGTTTTACTATCGGGCTTTCACCCATCTATGATAAAATACCACCAATAAAACTATTGCAAAATAACATTGCAAAATAAATTAAAAAGCCCATAATAGATTTATGGCTTATTATTATCACAGAGGAAACAAAAAATGGAAGATTTAGAATTTGTTTTTGAAACGCCAGTAATATCTTCTGGATTAGCATCTTCTGATTCTGGCAAATCCCAGTCCGATTCAACGTCCGATTCAGCGGTTAATATCAGCGTTACCGAACAAGCGAAGCAAAAATTGCGCGCATTACACCAGCAAAGCCCTGATAAAATGTTGCGAATTAGCGTTAAGGCAGGGGGGTGTTCGGGCTATCAGTATGAATTTTTGCTCGATAATAAAAGCGACGCAGCAAAAGATGATTTTGTCACGCATGGCGATGTTTCATTATTGTTAGATAATATTTCGGCTGGTTTTTTAACCAATGCGATTGTTGATTATCAAAAAAAATTATCAGGCGAAAGCTTCCATATCATCAACCCCAATGCTGTTAATAGTTGCGGTTGTGGTGTTTCTTTTTCAGCATAGTTGATAAAGATGCTGATTGCTGCTTTTAATGTCAATTCTATTCGCGCACGGCTGGATGGTTTTTTAGCATGGTGGGATAGGCATCAACCTGATATTGTTTTATTGCAGGAAATTAAATGCGTGATTGAAGAATTTCCGCAAGAAGAATTTGCAAAACGTGGGCTACATTTATTGATTAATGGGCAGAAATCATATAATGGCGTTGCGATTATCAGTAAAATAGCAGGCGAATTGGTGCGTGATAAATTACCTAACTATGATGATGGTGAAGGCATAGATGGCGGTGATGATGACCAAGCGCGCTATATAGAAGCAAGATTTGGCGATATAACATTGGCAAGCATCTATCTGCCCAATGGCAATCCGATACAAGATGACACTGATGATATTTCAAAAAAATTTATTTATAAATTGAAATGGATGCAAAGACTTCAAAAAATGATTGCCCAAAGATTACACGCAAACCCACAAGAAAAAATCATTTTAGGCGGTGATTTCAACGTCTGCCGCGAACAGCATGATATGTATCATTGGCAAAATTTTACTGATGATGCTGTGTATCAGCCTGAAGCGCGTGCGTTATTTTATCGGTTACTAAATCTGGGCATGGTGGATTGCTGGCGCAGTTTGCACCCTGATGAGATTGGCTATAGCTACTGGGATTTACGTAAAGGACGCTGGCAAAAAGATGAAGGCATCAGAATTGATTATTTCCTTCTATCGCCAAAAATGACGGATTATCTTAAAGATTGCAGGATTGATAAAAAGATGCGTGGCAGTGAAAAACCATCTGACCACGCACCAATTTTTATAGAAATTGATTGTTAGCAATCACGCATCTTCTCTTTTTATATTATATCACAAAAGAGCAGAAAAAGATTATTCTGTCGTGTCGGCACTATCAGTAGCAGTAGCAACAACAGTATCAGCAGAGAGTGATTTACATAATTCAAAAAATTTCTTTCTCAGCTGTGGGCTGGGAATATTATAATAAGCACGCACCAATTCCAATGTTTCACGCTTGGTGATAAGTGGTTCGGCATCATAAGCGGCTTGATCTTCTTCCCAGATTTTAAATTCACCATCTTCATTACGTGTGGTAATTTTATCGGCCATGTCATCAGGAATTTCTTGAAAGAAATAGTCAATCGGCACATTCAACACTTGTGCAAATTGATAGAGTCTTGATGCACCGATTCTATTTGCACCACGTTCATATTTTTGAATTTGTTGAAAAGTAAGCGCAACCTTATCGCCTAAAGTCTGCTGACTATAGCCCAATAAAGTACGTTGTTTTCTTAATTGTTGGCCAACATAAGCATCGACCATATTAGCACCTAAACGAGTTCTTTTATATTTACGAGTCACGATATTATCCTTATTCAATAGATGTCGTTATACCAAAAAAACACCACAACGACGTATGTAAGTAACAAACAAGGCTATATTTTTTTTAATATGATTGACATCATCTGCTTGTAAAGTGCTAAAGAATTATTCTTCAACACCTAAGCTATTATTGATATATGTCTTAAGTATAATATGTTAGAAGTAAATTTTGCAAGAAATCCGCTTATAACTGGTGACAAAGTATCATTTTAAAACTTTTAGATGATATGTTAAATTATATTAACAACTTTACGAATAGGATGCAAGTTTTTTATCTACTTTTCATTGATAAGAACAGGAAAACTATGCAACTTTACTGTTATTACTCGATTCGGTAAGCTACGAATAATTTCGAATTCCATTTTTTTATCGCTGGTAGCATTCGGAAGGCGCCATTTAATCAACTCGCCTTTAATCGGCACATGTCCCGCCAACCATATAATAAGCCCACCGATTGTATCAAAATCTTCATCACTTTCTTCTTCGGTGAAAGTAAACCCGAATTTTTGCTGAAATTCTTCTAGCTTAAATGTGCCATTTAGGGTGATTGACCCATCTTTATGCTGAATGATACCGCTATCATTGGCATCATCATATTCATCTTCAATCGAGCCGACAATTTCTTCTAGCGCATCTTCAATGGTAACCAACCCATCAATACCGCCATATTCATCGACCACAAAAGCGATATGGTTACGCTGTTGGCGCATGGCAAGCAGTAAATCTAACACACGCATTGATGGTGCAACGAATATTGGTTGATTGATGAGGTCTTTCATCATATCCATAAAATTTTGATCTGAATCAGGAATCTTGCCACCAATTTTTAACAACCACGCATAGATTGATTTCACATGAATTGTGCCAATAATATTATCCAATGTTTCGCTATAAAGCGGGTAGCGCGAATGTTGCTCACGCGCGATAAATTCTAAAATATCTTTGGTTTTTTGATTAATATCAACGCCAATAATTTCACCACGTGGCGTCATAATATTGGCAACACTTACATCGCGCACACTTAAAATATTGCTAATCAACTCTCTTTCACGACTATCAATTTGGTCGGTTGCGCTGTCTTGGTTGCTAATTAGCTCAACAATTTTTTCACGGGCGCGGGAACGTTTAAACATGGTAATAATCCTTAAGATGTTTCATTATTATCTGTTGGTAAGTAAGGGTTTTTAATGGCAGATTTTGCTAAAATGGCAATTTCCGCCTGTTGCATTTTAACAGCCTCATCATCAGTTTCATGGTCATAACCCAAAAGATGTAAAAAACCGTGAATGAATAGATGGGTAATATGGTGATAAAAATCAATATTACTGGCTTCAGCTTCGGCTTTGCAAGTCTCAAAACTTAATACAATATCGCCCAAAGGGTGTTTATATGTGTTATCATCACTATTTGCCAATAAACCTAATCCTAAAAAATTATCAGCATTATGATAGTTACCACTTTGTAATTGCGTGCTAGAAAATTGGGCGAATGATAATACATTGGTTGGTTTTGCTTTATCACGCCATTGTTGGTTGAGCGCGGCAATGGTTTTATCATCACATAACAGTAAAGAAATTTCGGTTTGATGCAAATTTGGGAAAGTGGATTTCACATATTGGTAACCATAGGCAAGGGCAGGCAACACCGCATCAAGTACATTTTGTTCATGCCATGCCATATCACTACTATTTTGGTCAATATTATTTTTAGTGGTGATTAATAAATCTGGAGGCTCATCTGGGATTGGGCTTTTAGCTTGCGTGGCATCTGTGGCTTGCGACTCATCTGTGGTTTTTTGAGCTGGCAGCTGATGGGAATGGTGATTATCAGTCATTTTTGTTATGATTTTGGTCATGATGTTCATAGGCGGCCAAAATATCACGCACCAGATTATGGCGCATAATATCATTGGTATGAAAGCGACAAATGGCAATTTTATCAACATGCTTTAAGTGATTAATGGCGTCAGCCAAGCCTGATAATTGTCGGTCAGGCAAATCGGTTTGCGATAAATCACCATTAATCACCATACGGCTATTCTCGCCTAAACGGGTTAGAAACATTTTCATCTGTTTGGGTGTGGCATTTTGCGCCTCATCTAGCAAGATAAAGGCGTTTTTCAAGGTGCGTCCGCGCATATAGGCAAGCGGCGCAATATCAATTTTACCGCTTAACATATAGCGTTCGGTTTGTTCTTTGCCTAAAAACTCATGCAAGGAATCATAAATCGGTTGAAAATAGGGGTCAATTTTATCACGCATATCGCCCGGCAAATAGCCCAACCTCTCGCCCGCTTCCACTGCTGGGCGCGCAAGAATAACATGTGATATTTGTTGTTCTAGCAATAATTTCACGCCATAACCCACTGCCAGATGAGTTTTGCCAGTGCCAGCTGGTCCTACGCCAAATGTTAGCAAATGATTGCTAATGGCATCAATATATTGATGTTGCGCTTGATTGGCAGGAATTAAGGATTTATCACCGATCATGATGGTGGGGTGTATCGTTTGTTTGTGGAATGGTTTTGCTTTTCGTTCTTTTGCAGAAACCTCTTTCACAAAAAATTCGGGCAATATGGTATCTGTCGGTGATGGAAATTCGCCACTTTTGGCGGAATCATAAAGCTGTTGCAAATAGGTTGATGCTAATTGGCAAGATTGCTCTTCACCTTCTAATATCACATGATTGCCCCGTTGAAAAATTTTAATCGCCAGATGGTTTTCAATCGCATCTAACCATGAATAAGGCGGGATTGCTAATGCGCTAATCAGGTGATTTTCTGAAAATTGCAGTGAAATTTGAGACATTATGCCGCGTTATGAATAGGTTTAACGGCAAAAGAATGCGCGGTGAGGGTATCAACCACACAATCTATTTCTTGCCCGATTTTAGTATCGCTTAAATCAGCATAGGCGGGCTGTAAATAAGGCGTGCGCCCAATCAGTTGATGGGCATGTTTGCCGTGTTTTTCAAATAGAATCGGTAATGTTTTGCCAATATGGCTAAGATTGAACGCTTTTTGTTGTGCGTTTAATAATTGTTGCAATATTTGCAACCGTTCGGATTTGATTTTTTCATCAATTTGCTCGGTTAGCAAGGCGGCAGGTGTGCCGGGACGTGGTGAATATTTGAAAGAATAGGCGGAAGCATAATTCACCTGATTCACCAGATTAATGGTATCAGCAAAATCCTTATCGCTTTCATTGGGAAAACCGATAATAAAATCTGAAGAAAGCGCAATATCAGGACAAGATGCGCGTAATTTATCGATAATACGCAAATAATCATCACGGCAATGCCCACGATTCATTGCCTTTAACATATTATCACTGCCCGATTGAATCGGTAAATGCAAATAGGGCATCAATAACGGTAATTCGCCATGTGCGCGAATCAGTTCATCATCCATATGACGCGGATGCGATGTGGTGTAACGCAGGCGTTTTAATTGTGGGAATGTTTCAGCAAAACCGTAAAGCAAACGGGCAAAACTCCATTGATTGCCATCTGTGCCCATGCCTTGCCAGCCATTAACATTCTGCCCTAATAAGGTGATTTCTTGAATATTCTGTTGTAGCAAATTTTCGGCTTCGGCAAAAATTTTAGCCGCTGGGCGTGAATATTCCGCACCTCTGGTATAAGGCACAACACAAAAGCTACAAAATTTATCGCAACCTTCTTGAATCGTTAAAAAGGCGGTGACAGGCTTTGGCGATGATGCCATATAAGTTACATTAGTGGCAGGCAAAGCATCAAATTTATCTTCGGTTGGAAACTCTAAATCTAAAATTTTTGTGCCTTTTTTGCGGCCAAGCTTTTCTAACATTTCGGGCAAGCGATGATAGGATTGTGGCCCAAATACCATATCTACAATCGGGCTTTTTTTTAAGATTTCTTCACCTTCGGCCTGTGCCACACAGCCAGCAATAGCCACAATCCTATCCCGTTTTTCAGGGGGCATATTAGGTTTATTCGGGTAAAGCCGTCCTAATTCACTGTAAATTTTTTCGGTCGCTTTTTCACGAATATGGCAAGTGTTAAAAATCACCAAATCGGCTTTATCGGGGTCATCGGTAAGCTGATAATTTAGCTTAACCAATATATCTGCCATGCGTTGCCCATCATAGACATTCATCTGGCAGCCCCAATTACGAATAAGAGCATGTTTTATGGTCATTCGGCTCCTTGCATATGATATTACCCGATTAGTATAACAATATTGCACCAATATTACCATATTATCGCTAAATTGTTACAAACTATTTAAGGGCAATATTTTTAGCATTTTTATTGAAAAATAATATAATTTTATCCTACGATACGCTTTCATGTTGTTGTTATAGCAAAAAATATGTTATAATGGTAGTCAAACTTTATAAAGAAATTTATTGCAAAATATTGCTATATTTTCCGCTACTGGTCGCTATATGATGCGGTTGGTTATATTATATATTAGGGTTAATATTGGTTTGGCGTTATTTTTGCAATGGATTTTGGGGTATAACAATATGAAGGTGATGTGTCATCTTACGAATTGGTTTAGGGAAATGAGGTAAATTATGGATGATTTGTTAAGCGAATTTCTGGCTGAAACTCAAGAATCTATGGAGGAACTAGATACTGAGTTAGTTAAATTCGAGCAAAATCCTCACGATGAAGAAACATTGTCAAAAATTTTTCGCATTGTGCATACCATCAAAGGTACATGCGGATTTTTGAATTTACCGCGTTTGGAACGTATTTCGCATGCCGCAGAAACTTTGCTTGGGCAATTTCGTAGTGGTAAATTAGAAGTAAGTGGCAATTTAATTACGCTGGTTCTGCAATCGCTTGATCGTATTAAAATGATATTAGACGAACTTGCCAAAACCGAGCAAGAGCCTGATGGTGATGACCAAGACCTTATTACAGAGTTGAATGAGGCCGCTGCCAATACCAGTAAACCTGTTGCAGCAACACCGCAAGCGCCAACTCAAGAAGTAGTGCAGGAAACATTGCAATCAACAGAAGCAAGCCCACCACAAAGCCCGACATCGTCAGAAAATACGACAGAAAATATGGCACCGCCAGTTGAACCCGCCCCCATTATTGCTTCCGAACCCGTTTCTATGCAAGCACCAATGGCTGATATAGAAATAGAGAATATTTCTATTGTGCCAGAAGATAATAGTGCAGACGATATAGATATCGCGCATGACCCAGAAGCGCAAGTTGGCACAATACCGTCATTGGCTGAAGAAATCACAAATGCCGCTGAAATGTTAGTGAATGAAGAAGTGCAACAAACATTGCCAGCAGCCAAAGGTGGTACACCAGCAAAAACCACTGGTAATAATGTTGGCGACCATACAGGCGAGAGTAAGGGCGGTGGCGCACAAAATTCGATTCGTGTTTCCGTTGAATTATTAGAAAATTTAATGACGATGGTTTCCGAATTGGTGCTCACGCGTAACCAACTTTTGCAATTATTGCGTAACCGTCAAGATACGTCTTTTTCAGGGCCGTTACAACGTTTGAACATCATCACATCTGAATTGCAAGAAGGGGTGATGAAAACGCGGATGCAACCGATTGGGAATGCGTGGAATAAATTACCACGTCTGATTCGCGACCTTAACCATGAATTAGGTAAAAATATCAACCTTAAAATGATTGGTGCGGAAACCGAGCTAGACCGTCAGGTGCTTGAAATTATCAAAGACCCGTTATTACATATGATTCGCAATTCGGCTGATCATGGCGTTGAAACCCCCGAAGTGCGTGTGCTCGCTCATAAGCCAGAACAGGGTAATATCAATCTACAAGCCTATCATGAGGGTGGGCATATCATTATTAAAATTGCCGATGATGGTGCAGGTATTGACCCTGATAGAATTAGACAAAAATTGATTAAAAATCATATCGTATCAGATAATGAAGCCAATGCGCTCAACGATGCCCAGCTGAATGCTTATATTTTCCACCCCGGCTTTTCTACTGCCGATAAAGTATCATCAGTATCAGGGCGTGGTGTTGGCATGGATGTGGTGAAAACCAATATCGATAAAATTGGCGGCACGATTGAATTGCATTCTTTATTAGGGCGTGGCACAACTTTTACCATTAAAATTCCGCTAACATTGGCGATTGTGCAGGCATTAATTGTAAAATGTGGCATTGAACGTTTTGCCATTCCGCAAATTTCAGTAATGGAATTGGTAAATGTTTCGGATATGTCAGAACATAGAATCGAGCTGATACAACGTACCCCAGTATTGCGCTTGCGTAACAGATTACTGCCGTTATTACCATTGCGTAAAGTATTAGGTGTTAAGCCAAGCGAACGCTATAGCAAGACTGATATTCATAGAATTGCATTGGAAATGGTAAATCAGGAGGCTTTGCGGGGATTTATTAAAACGCAAGAAAGTGAGTTTGAAGAGGCAGCACGGATGGATGAGCGGCTGATAGAAAGTAATGATGATGCTATTGAGCTTGACCATGAAACCTTTCATGATGATGGTGATAGTGATAAAAACATGGTTGCCGAATCAGAGCATCAACTTGCAATAGCGTCTCATCATAAAAAATTAGACACAGAACATGCGATCGATGAACGCTATATAAGGCAAACCGAAGAACGTAAAGAAGAAGATACAAAACGTTCTATTAATACGCTAGGTGATGCGAATTTAAGCCAAATTGAGGCAAGTCTTACGCTGGCTGAAAAGCGACAAGTGGGTCGCTATTTGCAAATTATGCATTCAATTGGTGGCACGATGAATAATTATATTGTGGTTACTAAAGTTGGCAATAATTATTTTGGTATCATTGTTGAGCAAGTTAATGACACGGAAGAGATTGTGGTTAAGCCTACGGGTAGAATTATTCGTGACATACCTTATTTTAGTGGCAATACAATTTTAGGTGATGGTTCGGTAATTATGATTATTGACCCCAATGGCATTGGTCGCGTTGTGGGTGATATTCATATGGGGTCAACATCTGCTGATGATGATCAAGAAAGCGAATTGCAAGATCATTCTAAAATGACGCTGTTATTGTTCCAATCAGGCGAAGGTGTTAAAAAAGCCGTGCCGTTAGGTGTGGTGGCACGTTTAGAAGAAATTGATATGCGCGGTGTGGAATATCCGAACAATCAACCCGCTGTGCAATATCGTGGTAAATTAATGCCGATTGTAACATTAGATAACGAATCAGTGCCAACCGATGGTAAATTTCCAGTGTTGGTCTTTTCTGATGACACCCATTCTATGGGGCTGATTGTGCAGGAAATTAACGATATTGTGGAAGAACGTTTAGAAGTGCAAATGACGACCGAATCACCCGGTATTGTTGGTTCTACCATCATTCGTGGCGAGGCAACCGATATTATTGACCCTGAATTTTACTGGAAAGCAGCATTTACCGAACAATTAGGGCATGATTTATACATGAATTCGGTATCAAGGCGGGTAACGCAAACCCACAAGGTGTTATTGATTGATGCCAATGATGTCTATCGTGATTTGGTAGTGCCGTATCTTTCTGCATCGGGGCATCGCGTTACAACCGTTAATTCGGTGCAAGAAGCCAATGAATTACAGCAAAGGCAAGTTCAATTTGATGCGATTATTGCTGATATTGATTCGTTTGGTGAAGAAATATTTAGTTTTGCCAGTCAATTACGCGAAGCAGGCCCATGGTCAACATTACCAATGTTGGCAGTAACTGCAAATGTGCATTCTATTGATACTGAGGCAGGTTATATTGCGGGTTTCACCGATTTTATTGTTAAGAGTGACAAGCGCGCCCTCGTGCAAAGCTTGTTAATGTTTAAGACATAAATTTGTATTATGATGGACTTTTACGATTTTAACGTAATATTTACTCTTTCCTATCGCTTAATACTTGACATGCACGTCATTTCTTAATATTAAGGTTAAGCTAACTTATTCGTGAAGGAATTGATAAATGCCGAAGCAATGTTTGGTCGTTGATGATTCGAAAATTGTTCGTATCATGGCGCGCAAGATTATTGAAGAAATTGGTCTTGATGTGCGTGAAGCTGAAAATGGCCAAGAGGCTTTTGATGCATGCACCGAATTGATGCCAGATGTAATTCTGCTTGATTGGAACATGCCAGTGATGTCTGGAATTGATTTTTTGAAAAAATTCAGAGCCGAAGGTAACAGCCAGAATACCAAGGTTATTTTTTGTACCACCGAAAGTGATGCAGATCATGTCAAAGAAGGCATGGATGCAGGTGCCAATGAATATATCATGAAACCGTTTGATGAGGCGATTATCAAAAGCAAATTCTCTGAAATAGGTATTTTGTAATTTTGTGTTAAAAATTTATCAAATATTTTTAACATTTGCTTTTGAATAATAAGGGCGCAAACGAATGAGTGGCTCTTTATCCCGACCAGCCAGTGACGATGTCATCAATGTTATGGTTGTTGATGATGCGCCTATTGTACGTAAATTTTACCTCAAAATGCTGGAAAACAATCCGCATATTGAGGTTGTCGCGATTGCTGAAAATGGTTTAGACGCACTGATTAAGCAACGTCGCTATGATGTAGATGTTGTGGTTTTAGATATTGAGATGCCAGTGATGAACGGGCTTGAGGCCTTAACCAAACTGCTTTATCACGACCCAGAACTTATGGTGCTTATTTCATCTACCTTAAATTGGGAAAATGCCGAAATTACGCATATTGCGCTCAATCATGGTGCGGCCGATTATTTAGAAAAGCCAAGCGCGGTAAGGCGTAATTTAAGTGCTGAAGAATTCCAAGATTATATGAATGAAAAAATTATGACATTGGGGCTTAAAAGGCGACAAGCTTTGCTACGTGATGCCAAATATAGTGATGCCATCGAAAAGAAACGCGAACAGCTTGGTAAATCATATGATTATAGTGAAGAAGCAAAGCAGGAAAAGCAAGTTCAGGCACTTAATGACGAAACAACGAAGAAAGTTAAATATATGTTTCGTGATAAACCATTGGAACAAGATGATGGGCAAAAAGATGATGAAGAATATATAAAAAAAATTCAACAAATTGATAAAAAAGCACCGCCTCATCGGCAGATTGATGCACAATTAACGTCTCAAAAACAAGATAATATTCCAAAAATAGAAAAAATTGCTAAAAAGCCTTCATCATTGAGACCATCTATAAAAACTGTATTGAAACCAGCGATTCAAAAAAATATAGCGTCACAACAAGTGATAGATGATAAGAAAAATACCAGTGATAAAATAAATGTTTCACAGGTGTCGCCACCAAAAGCGCCACCACCGCCACCAATATCGCCACCGCCAATAAAGAAAGCCGAACCTAAAACTGAAGAGGTGAAGCGCAATCACCGAATTTTTGTTTCGGCAAAACAAGCAACCGAAGCAGTCAGAAGTGATATTTCATTACGAAACTTACCTGCTAATTTTACGCCTAAAGCGATTGCATTAGCGGCTTCTACAGGCGGACCGCCTTTGGTACAAAAATTAGTACCAGAATTGGCGCAATTAAATTTACCAATTTTTTTAACACAACATATGCCAAATTTTTTTACAGGCGTGCTGGCTGACCAAATTGCTACCCGCAATAATCTTGATGTGCAAGAAGTGTTTGAAAAAGAACTCACAGTTACGGATAATGGTATTTATATCGCGCATGGTGGTAGCCATTTGGGGGTTAAGAAGGAAAATAATCGAATTGTGGCTTATGAAGATACCGATAGCCCACCGCAACATTGCTGTAAACCTTCGGTTGAGGTGATGGTAGAACATATGATGCAGGTTTATGGTAAAGATATTTTAATGATTGTGTTGACTGGCATGGGACGCGATGGCAGTATAATGGCTGAAAATTTGGCTGATAAGGGCGGTGTTGTTGTGGTGCAAGACCAAGAATCATCACTGATTTGGGGGATGCCGGGGACAATTGCAACAAAAGGTGTGGCAACAAAAGTTTTAGCACCACAAGAAATATTATCATG
The DNA here is from genome assembly GCA_022599575.1 of Alphaproteobacteria bacterium. GTDB lineage: Bacteria > Pseudomonadota > Alphaproteobacteria > JABAAW01 > JAHZMA01 > JAHZMA01. The sequence goes on from JAHZMA010000002.1 coordinate 29,866, forward strand.
GTGTAAAACACTAATAAAATGATGGGTGCGCGTAATGTCGTTTGATGAAATATTGGCAGCCATCGCTAAAATGATGGAAGAGCGAACGGGCGTTGTTACCAATAGTGACAATTTACAAATCTTAAAAAATAAAATCATGCAATTTTGCCTGATACATACCGAATTTAAGACGCAAGAAGAGCTGGTTAAACATATTGCCAGCCATTCCTTTAATGATGAAAAATTACAAGATGATTTGGTGGAACATTTGCTTAATCATGAAACTGCTTTTTACCGTGATAAGCCTGCATTTCAAACGTTCCAAAATTTCATTTTGCCACAATTACTACAGCAAAAAAGACCATCGGACCCGATAAGAATATTATCAACCGCCTGTTCTAGTGGGCAAGAAGCCTATTCTTTGGCATTAATTTGCGTTAAAGAACAGGCAAAAATTGGCGACAGACAAATTAAAATTTATGGCTCTGATGTTTCTGATCAAACATTGCAGCGGGCGCAATCGGGAATTTATTCTAAATTAGAGGTGCAACGTGGGCTACCGATTGTAGAATTGATTGAGTATTTTGAGCAGCTTAACTTGAATAGTTGGCAGTTAAAAGAGCATATTCGGTCAAAAGTATCATTTTTTCAACATAATTTATTTGAACCCATGCCACCAAATATTAATTTTCAATTCGATTTTATTTTATGCCGAAATGTGTTAATTTATTTTCGTAACGAAAATCGACCAAAAGTGTTGAAATTGTTGCATAATATACTTAAACCTGAAGGCTATATAATGTTTGGTAGTAGTGAAAGCATGTTTAGTAATCGTGATTTTTTTCGGCCTATTAGTGACAAAACCGATTATTTGATTTATCAAAGAGCGGAGTCTGTTGATGTTTAACCCGATTAATGACATGTGAAAAATATGGCAGTCATTAGATTTGAAAATGTGGGTATGCGTTATGGCGCTGGTGAAGAGATTTTGCATGATTTGAATTTTGAAGTTGAAGAAGGTGCTTTTTTGTATTTAACGGGTGTAAGTGGTGCTGGTAAAACAACTCTGATGCGACTCATGTATCTTGCCCATAAGCCTAGTCGCGGTTTAATTCATATGTTTGGCAGTGATACCGCCACTTTACGGCGCAAACAATTGCCAGAATTTCGACGCAAAATAGGGGTGGTATTTCAAGATTTTCGTCTGCTTAATCATCTTTCGGCGTTTGATAATATCGCACTTCCCTTACGGTTGCGTGGCACGGCTGAAGATAAAATTAAAAGAAATGTCAGTGAATTGATGGAATGGGTGGAATTAACCAACCATTTTAACGCTTACCCGCTAACACTTTCGGGCGGACAACAGCAAAGAGTGGCGATTGCGCGTGCTGTTATTACCAATCCTAAATTATTACTTGCCGATGAGCCAACGGGTAATGTTGATGATAATATTGCTAAAAAATTACTTTATTTGTTCGAACAGTTGAATCGTAATGGCACAAGTGTCATTATTGCTACGCATAATCAACGTTTATTGACGCAACATCCGCATACCATGTTGATGCTAAAAAATGGCATGGCACAGCTAGTGACGCGTAAAAGAATGGTGAAAAAAAATGAATATTAGAACCAGTCAAGATATCCCGCTGGCGCAAGACAAGGCGAATCACTTATTGCCATGGATTGTTGGCTTTATGACCTTTATGGCAGTGCTGATGATGACAAGCGGTTTGGTGGTTGGCAATATTTCGCAATTATGGCAAAATGATTTAACAGGCAAAGTAACAGTTATTATCGATTCTTCTAGTGATGCGCTTGCCCCCGATGAACAACAGGCGCGCTTACAACAAACGCAATTATTGATTGGTGAGCTAGAATTATTACCCGAAATTGTGAGCGCACGTGTTATTGACAACAAGGAATTGAAACAATTATTGGTGCCTTGGTTCGGTGAAGCTGCCAATGTTGATGGTTTACCATTACCAGTTTTGATTGATGTCACTATGGTTAAAATTAATGCCGAAAATTTAGAAACGGTGCGCGCCCGATTGCACCAATTAAGCCCGCGTGCGGTGTTAGACGACCATAATGTCTGGCGACAAAGATTGGTAAGGCTTGCTGGTGCATTTCAAGTGGTGGCCTATTTATCTATCATCGTGGTGATTATAACGGCGGCAATTATGATTATTTTTGCGGTGCGCGCCGCTATGAGCACCCATGCTGAAATTATAGAATTATTACATTTATTCGGTGCTGAAGATAATTACTTGTTAAAACAATTCTTAAATAATATCGTTGCGGCAACATGGTTGGGCGCATTGCCCGGCTTTTTCATTGCCATTTTTGTGATTGTGATTGTTCGTTTTATTGCTGGTAGTGCGGTGATTAATTGGTTGCCTTTATTTATTTTAGAAATATGGCAATGGCCAATATCATTGCTATTGCCGATTATATTTGTCATATTAGCGATTATTACAACGCGTATTACTGTTCAAACTCAATTAGCAAGGTCAATGCCATGAGCCGTAGAAGTAGATTAAGGGCGCAAAGACGTAGAAGATTAATCGGTGCAATCATTTTTGCTACCGTGCCAATTGGTTGGGCGGTTGGATTGTGGATATTTTCTGCCAATTTACCACAACCATTAGAACAAGAAAATATTACCCGCATGGTGGAATCGCGCGCAGATACCATTTTGGTGTTTACGGGTGGTAATAATCGGTTGAATACGGGGTTTAAATTATTAAAGAACAATCATGCCAATCAGCTTTTCATTTCTGGAGTGCATCGCGGGGTTGATGTTGTTAGTCTTATTAAAAATTTTAGTGATGCCAATAACCCTGTTTTATGCTGTGTCACGCTTGGTTATAATGCAGATGATACTTATGGCAATGCTAAAGAAAGTTTAAGTTGGATTCGTGCTAATAAATATCAAAGAGTGATATTGGTTACTTCTAGCTATCATATGCCCCGCAGTCTGTATTATTTGCGAAAAGCTGATTTTCCGCTGTCAATTTATAGCTATCCTGTTTTGTCGGAATATGCCGATAATAATAGATGGGGCGATTTACCGGGGACACGTGCGCTTATTATTTCGGAATATAATAAATATCTTATCACTGTTATATCAGGCTTTTTCGGTCGCATTGATTATGATAATCCGCCATCGATTGATTCATTCACACCATTGCCGTAAATCTATAACGTAAACCTATGATACAGGCAGTTAAAAAAGCAATTTTCTGGTTGAGCGTCATCATTATGACGCTTGGTTTTTCTGCGGTGTTTTACTGGATGATACTCCTACCTGCCAAAAAGCCTCTTATCTGGGTATCGCGGCAATGGTTAAAAGGTTTTTTACTATTAGTCAGGCTTATTTGGAATATCCGTTACCAGTTAAAAGATATTCATTATGTGCCAAAGAATGAGGCCGTTATTATTGCCAGCAAACATCAATCCTTGTTAGAAACATTTATTTTTTTCCTACATATCCCTAATTTTTCATTTATCTTAAAGCGCGAATTATTATGGATACCCTTATGGGGTTGGTGGCTTGCACGTACAGGGCGCACAATTGCGATTGATAGAAGTTCGGGCATTAAAGCATTGCATAAGATGCTCAACCTTACTGAAATATTTAAGCAAAAAAAGCAGGCGATTATTATCTATCCCGAAGGCACGCGCGGCTTGCCACAACAACAATTACCGCTCAAAGGTGGTGTAGGCGCAATTTATCAAAAATTACAAATTCCGATTGTGCCAGTGGCATTAAATTCAGGTTGCTTTTTTCCAAAAAAAGGCAAAATAAAGTCAGGAATTGCCACTATCCAATTTTTACCGCCCATTCAAGCGGGCATAGCGAAAAAAGAAATAATGGCACAATTAGCGGATATTTTGCATCAGGAATCGCTCAAATTATTACCGAAATGATGTTGATAAATCGCATCAAGCCCAGCGCGATAATTGGGGTAGCGCAATTTTAACCCCGCTTGTTTTATTTTATCGTTGCTTACTTTTTTATCATCACAATAAAAACTTTTTTGCATAGGCGATAATTGCCCGATAATATCATCATAATCTTTGATAGGTGGCGGGTTGATACCCAATAATGACGCTGCATAAATAAAAGGCTGTTCGGGCGGTGCGGGTTCATCATCGCATAAATTATAAATGCCCTGCCATTTTTGTTGTAAACTCAAATGAATCGCTTGGGCAATATCAATTTCGTGAATACGGCTAAATGTTTGTAATTTTCTTCCATCATTAATTTTACGAATCATAAATTCTGGCGGTGCGGTATGTAACTGCTTCAACACATTGCGCTGATTGCCATAAATGCCCGCTAGGCGCAAGATACAAATATTTTTGCTATATTCTTGCCATTCCTGTTCGGCATGAAGGCGGCATTTGGCACGCAAAGATTGCGGGTTGGGCATTGTTTGCTCATCTACCCATGCACCATCATGATTGCCATAGATGCCAGTGGTAGAAAGATAGCAATAATGCGCTTGATGTTGCTGAATCATGTCACCATATCGAATCAGGCTAGGGTCGCATAGCGCGTCCAGTAAGTTTTCATCTAAGTTTTTATCTTTAAGGGGCGGGGCAGAAATAATAACGCCATCACTAGCCAATAATGCTTTCATCACCGCTTCTTTATCGTCAAATAAAATCGGGGTGATGCCCGCTTGCAACAATAATGGCCTCTTCGCGTCATCGCGATAAGTGGCGCTGATGCTGTATTCGGGGTAAGATTCGGCAAAGCTCAATAAACAACCACCTGCACCGAACGCGAATAACCGCATATCAATAGCCGATAAGGCGCAAAAATTCTTGCCTTCTTGTGGGTTCTTGAAAACAACCTTCGCTATGCAATGTGAACATATCGCTTTCAGGCTTATAAACGCCACGTATATTCATACAATGATGGTCGGAATTAATCGCCACTGCCACGCCCAAAGGCTTTAAGTGGCGCATGATGGCTTGGGCGATTTGCATCGTCATACGTTCTTGTAATTGCAATCTTTTGGCATAGCAATCCACCACCCGTGCTAATTTAGAAATACCTACCACCGATTGTTGTGGCACATAAGCAATATGGGCATGGCCGATAATTGGCACCAAATGATGCTCGCAATGTGATTCGAAGCGAATATCTTTGAGTAAAATAATATCATGATAATTTTCAGTTTCAGCAAAAGTTGTTTGCAACATTTCATCAGCATTTTGCTGATAGCCGATGCAAAAATCCTCCCATGCACGGGCAACGCGGGCAGGGGTATCCAGCAATCCTTCGCGTGCTGGGTCATCACCTGCCCATTGTATCAGCGTACGAACGGCTTGTTCGGCTTGCGTGCGGGTGATGCCATTTCTCTCATTTACTGTCATGGATGAATCTCAATCAATAAAGGTTAATTAATATAGGCTTGATAATCGGGTGCATCAAGTGAGAAAGCTGGAATTTGCACCAGAAACAAATCACCTTTTTGGTCGCACATTTCATAATTACCAAACATCATGCCTGATGGGCTATTTAATCTTGTTGAGCTGGCATATTCAAATTGCTCACCGGGCTTTAATATCGGCTGTTTGCCAATCACGCCCTTGCCTTTCACTTCTTTGATATAGCCACTATTATCGCTGATTTTCCAATGGCGATTCATTAATTGCACCGAATCATCAGATTGGTTGGTGATGGTGATGTGATAAGCCCAGACATATTCGCGCTCATCTTGATTTGAATGCTGGTCAAGAAACACGGTTTTGGTAGAAATTTTAATGGGATGCTTCATCTTATAATGCCTTTGAAAGAATGTTTTTCTCGGAAAAAATCTTATGTAAAATATCGATTAATTCTTCAATATCTTCTTCGGAATGTAAAGGATTTGGGGTAAAGCGCAAGCGTTCTTGCCCGCGTGCCACAGTGGGATAATTGATAGGCTGCACATAAATATGATGGTCAAATAACAGTTGATGGGCAATCTCAGCGCATAGGTGGCTATCGCCAATAATCACTGGCACAATATGGGTTGCGCTATTGCCAAGCGGGATTTGCGCTTGCTTGATGCGGTTTTTTAATAATTGGGCATTTTTATGTAATCTTGCCCGTAACATCTCATCTTGTTGAATAATTTCCAGCGATTTTAGCACAGCCGCGCAAATGGCAGGCGGTAATGAGGTGGTGAAAATAAAACCAAACCCGTAGGAACGGATAAAATCAATCAAACTTGTATTGCCAGCAATATAGCCACCAATCGCGCCAAATGCTTTTGCCATTGTGCCTTGAATAATATCAATCTGGTCCGATAAACCTTCTTGCTGGGCAATACCACCACCATGCTTGCCATAAAGCCCGACGGCATGAACCTCATCAAGGTAAATCATTGCATTATTATCGCGGGCAATTTGTACAATATCGGCAAGCGGTGTGATGGTGCCATGCATAGAATAGACTGATTCCACCACAATAATTTTGGGGCGTGCTTTATCATCTTGTTTGATTAAATTTTGCAAATCTGCCATATCATTATGTTTGAAAATGCGTTTATCAGCACGGCTTAAGCGCATACCCTCAATCATAGAATTATGATTGCCCTCGTCAGAATAAAAAATCACATTTGGAATATTGCGCCCCAATGTGCTTAGGCTGGTGATATTGGCAACATAGCCCGATGTAAAAATAAGTGCATTTTGTTTATTATGAAATTGTGCTAATTTATTTTCAAGCAATACATGATAGTGATTTGTGCCAGAAATATTACGCGTACCACCCGCACCCGCACCCGTTAAATCAATCGCCTGTTTCATGGCTTCTAACACTTGGGTATTCTGCCCCAAACATAAATAATCGTTGGAACACCAGACTTTAACCTGACTATGCTCCTTCGTATCTTTAAAAAATTTAGCATAGGGGAAATTACCCGTCTCACGCATTAATTCAGTGAAATAACGGTAATTGCCGTCTTTTTTAAGCGTGGCAAGTCTATCGTCAAAAAATTGGTCGAAGTTCAAAATTTTATCTTTATATGAGGCATTAATCAAATATCAGCGCATTCTACAGTGAAACAGATAATTTCGCAACAATCACGCGTTTAATTTCGCTTAAGATGTTAGTTGCGTTAAAAAATCCTCGCGAATTCGCGCTTCATCAATATCATGCGTGCCGATAAAAACCAAAATTGATTCTTTTGTGGCATTTTCAGCAAAATCATCATCAAAATAACAATTTATCCGTTGCCCAACTGCCTGCACCACACCGCGCTGCGTGATATGTTGATAGGCAATAAAGCCTTTGATTCGTAAAAGTTGATGATTAACAATTATTTTTTGTAAGATTTTCTGGAGTTTTTCAGGATTTTCAACCATACCAAATTTTATTGAAAGGCTGGTAAAATCATCATGGTCATGCGCCTCGTCTGCATCATCATGATGAGAAGGGCGTGCTTGCAAATCATCTTCAGCACCCGCACCGATGCCCAATAAGGCATCAATCGGTAATGTTGTTGTTGGCTTTACCATTAATTGCACACCTGCCCGCAAATAGGGGCTAATTTGTTGCTTCACATGTTCAAGCGCATTTGCATCAATCATATCAGTTTTTCTTAATATCACCAAATCGGCACATTGCAACTGTTCTTCAAATAATTCTTCAATCGGCGTTTCATGGTCAATCGCGTCATCAGCAAGGCGCATCTGTTCTATTTTTTCGCGTTCATTGGTCAGCAAGCCATCATTAATGGCGGCGGCATCTACCACGCTAATCACGCCATCAACTGTAACATAAGGCTTAATGCTAGGCCAGTTAAAGGCTTTCACCAAAGGTTTTGGCAAAGCAAGCCCCGATGTTTCAATAATGATATGGTCTATTTGCTGGTCGCGCGCTAATATTTTTTCCATCGCGGGTAAAAAATCATCAGCCACTGTGCAACAGATACAGCCATTGGCAAGTTCAATAATATCATCATCGCTGATATTATTATCATCGCAATCATCTTGTCCACATCCTGATAATAGCTGCCCATCAATGCCTAAATCGCCAAATTCATTGATAAGGAAAGCAAATTTTTTGCCATGTGCCTGATTGGCAAGTAGGCGAATCAGGCTGGTTTTGCCCGCGCCCAAAAAGCCCGTAAAGATTGTTGCATTAATTTTTGCCATTGTTGATTTCCTAAATATTATCGCTATCTTTTAAGATGATAGGGTATCCTGCACAGATAAAATAGACTTTTTGCGCGGCTTTTGCCAGTGTTTGATTCATTAAGCCATTATTATCGGTAAAATCACGCACCGATTTATCGGCATGATGGGGTGCAAGCCCAATTTCTTGCCCAATCATGATAATTCGCGCCGAACAATTATTTATCGCGGTAAGCAATGTTTGTTGCGCTTGTTCGATATTATGTTTGTGATATAGCAGATTATTCAGCCACAAAGTCATGCAATCAATCAGTAATAGCTGATTTTTTTGCGCCTGTTGCAGATAGTCGGCAAGATGAAGCGGAATTTCTGCCAAATGCCAATCATCACCACGTTGTACCTGATGGGCTTCAATGCGTGTATTCATGCTTTTATCAATATTTTCAACCCCATTTTCAGCTGTGGCGACAAAGATTTTTTGCAAATCAGCAATATCCGCCAAACCATTTGCCAATTCAAGCCCATAGGCACTTTTGCCCGAACGAACCCCGCCTAAAATAAAAATCATGATGTTTCGCCTCCTTCATTGGTTTGATAGGTGGCATTAATTGTGACTGCCTGTTTTACCATACTATTATTTTCTTGATAAAAATGCAGATGGGTCAGCGATAAGGGTGTAATATTAGACTGTAAAACAGAGGCAGGCGTTTGCTGATGACAATCGGCAATCGCGGCGCGAATCGACCCTGCATGAGCAATGATGATGATATTTTGTTTCTCGCTGGGTTGATGTGTTTGATTGTAATAATACATCATCGCCTGCGTCACCCTTTGACATAATTGCCCAAAGCTTTCGCCATTGGGCGGGATATTATTAATCACATCATGCCAATAATTTTGATGATATTGATAATGGCTATCATAATCCATGCCTTGCCAATCTCCAAAATTCTGTTCAGCAAAGGCTTGGTTTTCGCTTCTTGCGGTGATTTGCAAGCCCGCATCAATCAATTTATCGGCTGTTTGATGGCTGCGACGCAAATGGCTGGTCAGCAATAGGGCTTGTTTGGGTAATGCGCTTACTAACCATTTTATTGCTTCAGCATCGACTAAGTCGCAATCAATATCCAATTGCCCGATAAACCTATTATTGGTGGGCATGCCATTATCATCAAACGCATTGATGGGGGCATGGCGCACCAGCCAATAATGTAAATTCTGTGTGGGCATTATTCGGGATAGTGCGGAAGTGGGCAGAAACGCAACAAAGCTGATAAGGCGTAATTAATTCCCTGTAAATCGTAATAATGGCGTATTTGCTCACCATTTTGGTCGTAATTAACCACTTCGGCAAAGCGATTTTGACGCAAACGTTTTAGAATTTCCGCGCGTAGATACGGGTTTGGTTTGGCATCAAGTTTTGATTGGGTTAACACAAAACGGCTATTATCGGGGAAAAGCAACCACGCTGTTTTGCCAGTTTCTAGCAATGCTTGCGGGCGGATTGAAATATCAAAATATTCGCTTCGTTGTGGCCAGTTGGTGATAAAGAACGCCCCTTTTTTTATATTTTTTTTATCAGCTTCGGCTTTGGCTTCGGCTAATAATTTTTCTGTATCAATTTCTGTTATTTGCTCTGATGCTATTTCCTCTGGTGCTATTTCCTCTGGTGGTTCTTGTTCTGATTCGACAACAATATTTGGATCACTGTCTTCATTTGCAGTTTTTTGTTCCGATTGCGATGGAATTTTTGCAATTTCTACATTATAATCGGGCAATTCAAGAAGTCCTTGTTCTGCTGGTGATAGGTTTTGTGCAATTTCTTCATCATCATTGCTGGGTATGATAATTTCATCAGTAAAAGGGCCAAATTCATAGGGGTGAAGATTTTCTTCATATTCAAATGGTTCTATGCTTTCAGGTTGTGCTATCACTTCTGGTTCCGCCTCTATGCCAAAATCATAACCACCAATTGCTAATGGTGCTTCTTCTATCACTTCTTCCTCTACTATTTCTTCCTCTATCACCTCTTCTATCACCTCTTCTTCCATCATTTCTTCTTCCATCACCTCTTCTTCCATCATTTCTTCTTCCATCATTTCTTCTTCCATCACCTCTTCTTCTTCTTTATGTTCATAAGGATTGCCTTTGCTAATGGCCACGCAGCTTTTGACATTTTGGTCATAAAAAAGCGCGATATCCCAATTGAGATAGCTGGCAATGATTCGTGGGTCACTGCTGGCATGAATTGGGTGTGATAATAATGAAATGCTTAAAACACAGCATAAATGTCGCAGGCGCATGATATTCCTCCCATGCTTTGATGTCATTTCACCTTATATAATTTTATAGAGGACTTCATTCTAAAGCCAGTTGGTAAAATGATAAGTGATTCTTCACAAGTGATATTATAGCATAAATTCGTAAAAACCCCAAACAATTATAATTGCGATTATAGTTGTCAGGGTAAAATTTTGCGCTCGCGTTGGGCACGGTTTGCCTGTTTGATATAGCGGTCATATAAAATCAATGCGCCCGCAATACCAACATTCACGCAAAATTTGGTTGGAATCTTAATCAAATGCTGGCATTGTGCAACAGTTTCAGGTTGCAAAATACCTTTTTCAGGTCCTAAAATATAAATGGCGCGTTCGGGATGCTGAAAATCAGGCAAAAAATCCGCCTCATCTAGCAATTCCACCCCCACAAGCTCACATTGAAACGGCATGGGTAGTTCTTGCAATGTCTCACAAAAATAAAAAGGCACATGGCGATGGGTTTGCGATGTATCAATTTTATCAAGTTGTTTTACTTGTTTGGTGGCGTTAATGGCAAACACAAAATCAGCATGAAAAGCATGGGCAGTGCGATACAGACTACCAGCATTATGCGGTTTGGAAAGATACTCAACCCCTATGCCGAAAAACCCGCGTTGCTTATCGGGGCTATAGTAACGTTGATTCATTGTTATTTAAGCACCATTGGCATGATTGGCATTGATAATTTCTGGCGCACCCAGCATGGTTACCAGCTCTTCGGCACTGCTTGGATGTAAGGCAATTGTATCATCAAGTGCAGCTTTGGTGATGCCTTGCTGAATCAGTGTTGCCATCAGTTGAATGATTTCTGGCGCATCAGCCCCTACAATATGGCACCCTAAAACCTTATCATCAGCATCATTGATAATCAGCTTCATCAGAATTTTTTCGGTTTTGTCGCCCAAACTATGTTTCCCTAAACTATATTTCCCTAAACTATATTTCATCGCGCGGAATTGACTGCGATAAATACGAATGGTTTGATGCTGCTGTAAGGCTTGCTTCTGGGTAAGTCCCACCGTGCCAATGGGTGGCAGTGAAAATACCGCTTTGGGAATCGAATCGGAGTTGATGGGCGCAACAGGACAAGGGTTTTTACCAAATTGCTGATAGGCAAACAGCATTGCTTGCCTGATGGCAATCGGGGTCAGGGCTTCGGTGCCGATACAATCACCAATCGCATAAAGATGCGGGTTTTTGGTTTGAAAATGCTCATTCACATTAATGAAACCCTTATCATTAGGGGTAATGCCTGCTTTATCAAGTGCCAGCTGGTCAAAATTTGCTTCGCGCCCCATCGCTGCTAACACCGCATCACCTTGCCAGATTGTGCCATCGCTGAAAGTAACAATCATGCTAGCATCTTGCTTGTCGATTTTGCTGATTGCGCCATAAAGCTGGTTAATGCCTGATAGGCTTAAAATCTCTTTAAGATGTGCGCTAATCTCATCATCAAAATTACGTAAGAATGATGATTGCTCGCGCATATTTTGGGTTACTTGCACACCTAACCCATGTAAGATACAGGTAAATTCAGTGCCGATATAACCACCACCAATAATCAGAATTTTTTTAGGCAATTGTGGCAGGGCGAATAAATCATCAGAAATCAGGCAATGCTCACCACCTGCAATGGTCGGGCGAATTGGCTTACCACCAGTGGCAATTAAGATTTTATCGGCAGTGATTTGCACACCAGAATCCAGAATCACTCTATTGTCACCTGCTAGTTTAGCAGTGTTTTCAAACAGAGTAACATCGCTATTTTTTAGTAAATTGCGGTAAATATTGTTGAGGCGTGTAATTTCTTTATCTTTATTGTCACGCAAGATTTGCCAATCAAAACGGGCATCAATCTGCCAACCAAAATCAGCGGCGGTGTTGTTGCTTTTGTTATATTCTGCAGCATAGACAAATAATTTTTTAGGCACACAGCCAACATTCACGCAAGTACCGCCTAAAAAGCGGTTTTCGGCAATTGCCACTTTTGCGCCTAATTCGGCTGATTTTCGTGCCGCGCGCACACCGCCCGAACCTGCTCCAATCACAAATAAATCAAAATGTTGCATCTTTTTGTTCCTATAGTGAAAATTGCTGACTTAACACACGTTCTTTCAAATCGGCATCAGGGTTAAACAGCAAGGTAAGCGGTATATCATAATTCAGATGCACATCAATTTTGATAACATCAGTGATTTCTACATTATCTGCCACTGCTGATACGGGGCGTTTTTCAGATTCTAACACCTCAATTGTTACTTTTGATTTATGCGGCAATAACGCGCCTCGCCAACGTGGCGGACGAAATGGTGCAAGCGGGGTAAGACATAATGTTTTGGAATCCAGTGGCACAATAGGGCCATAGGCGGCATAATTATAGGCAGTGCTACCCGCAGGAGTTGCCAGAATAATGCCATCGCACCATAATTCACGCAAACGCACCTGCCCATCAATGCTAATTTTTAGCTTGGCAATTTGGGCAATACGGCGGAACAGTGAAACCTCGTTAATCGCGTAAGCGGTGTGGGTTTTGCCATGTTTGTCGGTAGCGGTGAGTTGCAACGGATAAAGAATATGTGCTTCAGCATTTTCAAGAATCTCAAAAATATCATCTTTTTGCGTATCAAAATGATTCAGCAGAAAACCATAAGAGCCACGATTAATGCCATAGATTTTTTGTTGGTGATATGATGATTTGTCGATAATTTGATGCAATGTTTGCAACATAAAACCATCACCGCCAATGGTGATGATAATATCGGCTTTATCAATGGGTTCGTCTTTAATGCTCTTGCGTAAAAATCCTGTGGTATTCTGCGCTTTTTGAGTTTTTGCGGCAAGAATAGCGATTTTAGCAGGCATATTTAGCCACCTGTTACGCTCATAAAGCGGTTGGTTTGGGCAACATAATCCTCCCGAATTGCAAAATCATGGCTTTTTGGTTTCTCAACAATCGCTTGGTGAATCATATCGGTTACCGCTTGCACGCCTTGCTCGCGTAATATTGTCAGCAAATCATACTGATTATCTTGCCCTAAACAGCTATACAGCTTGCCCGTTGCGGTAAGGCGCACACGGTTACATTGCGCGCAAAAATTTTGGCTCAGCGGTGTGATAAAGCCGATTCTTTGCCCCGTTTCAGCACAATCATAATAGCGCGCAGGTCCACCAGATTTATAAGTAGAGGGGGTGAGTTGCCAATTTTTATGCAGATGTTGTTTTACCTCATCAAGCGGTAAATATTGTGCAACACGGGTTTCATTGCCCATATCGCCCATCGGCATTACTTCAATGAAAGTAATATCACATTTTTTTGTCGCGGCGAAGCGCACAAAATCATCAAGCGCAAGGTCGTTCACGCCTTTTAATGCCACTACATTGATTTTAATGCTGATGCCATTTTCAACCGCCGCATCAATGCCTGCTAATACCTGATTTAAGTTACCGCCATTGGTCACCAATTCGAAGAGATGCGTATCTAAAGAATCCAACGAGATATTAATCGAATCGAGCCCCGCTGCTTTTAGGGGTTTTGCCATTTTTGCCAATTGCGTGGCGTTGCTGGTCATCACTAATTTTTTTAAGCCGCCCGTTTGCTTCAGCGCGCCTAATTGTTCAATCAGCCATAAAACATTACGGCGTAATAAAGGTTCACCACCTGTAACGCGTAATTTTTCTATGCCTAAATCGGTGAAAATCTTCACCAGCTGATATGATTCTTCTAATGTTGCCAAATCTTTTTTTGGCATGAATTTCATGTTTTTGGGCATGCAATAGACGCAACGCAAATCGCACCTATCAGTAACCGATAGCCGCAGATAGCTGATATGCCGTGCGAATGTGTCAATTAATTTTTCCATAGCTACATACTAACAAATTATTGTATTTTTTACTAGCGAATTAGACATAAAGGGCTAATGATGAAAATAAGCATAAATTTTATGGGCAATTTTATCGCCTAACCCCGGCACATTTTGCAAATCTTCCAAAGCGGCATTTTTCACCTCTTTGGCTGAGCCAAAATATTGTAATAATTGCTTTTTACGGGTAGCACCGATACCCTCAATTTCATCTAGCGGGTTTTGCAAGGTTTGCTTGCTTCGTTTTTGTTGATGCGCACCTAGTGCGTAGCGATGCGCCTCGTCACGTAAATTTTGTAAGAAAAACAGCAAGGGGTCATTATCGGGCAGAGTGAAAATTCGCCCATCGGGCAAACAAAAAGTTTCTTGGCCCGCATTACGGTCTTTGCCTTTGGCGATGCCCAGCACATACACATTGTTAATTTTAAGCGCATCAAGCACCGATTTAACAATCTGCACTTGTCCTTTACCGCCATCAATCAGCAAAATATCGGGGTGAATCGCCCATTGCTTCTCTTGTTTCTGATAACGGGTGAAACGGCGATACATTACCTCATGCATCATGGCATAATCATCGCCGCCAATATCATCGCGGATTTGCTTAATATGGAATTTGCGATAGGCTTGCTTCATCAAGCCTTCTGTGCCTGCCACCACCATTGCGCTGGCGGCATGACTGCCTTGAATATGGCTGTTATCGTAAATTTCAATCCGTTCAGGCAGTTTTGGTAAATTCAGCTTTGCTTGCAATAAATTTAAATTATTGTGCCATGATGTTTTGCTGACGACACGCATTTGCAAGGCTTGCATGGCATTCTGTACCGCATGTTCCATCAGGCTTTTGCGTTCACCCCTATGGGGCATGGCTAATTCTAATTTACCATCACGGCGAGCAGATAATAAATCGCATAAAAAATCAATATCATCGGGCATTTCATTGATGAGAATATGTTTGGGTGGCACATATTGTGCGTAAAGCTGTGCCAGAAACGAGCTGATAATTTCTTTTGCTTCGCTATCATGGCTATGTTTTGGAAAATAATTGCGATGCCCTAGCAAACAACCACCACGATAGAAAAACACAGTGATGCAAGATTGCCCATTTTGCATGACAAGCGCTACCACATCAATATCTTTAATATCGCGCAAATTGATTCGTTGAAAACGGGTAAGGCTTGCCAAATATTTCAGCTGGTCGCGCTTCACACCCGCTTTTTCATATTCCATATTATCACTGGCTTGTTGCATCTCATCTTGAATTTTTACCCGCACAGATTCATGATTACCCGATAGAAAATCTTTCAAATCATCAACCGATTGCTGATAATCTTGCTTGCCAATCAAGCCCGCACAAGGGGCAGAGCATCTTTTAATCTGATAGCGCATACAGGGGCGATGCTGATGATTCTTGAAAATATTATCGGAACAATCGCGTAATTTGAATATTTTTTGCAAATCAATCATCGCGCGATTCACTGCCATTGTAGAAGGAAAGGGGCCAAAATAATCGCCCTTAATATCTTTGATACCCCTATGTTTCACCATACGCGGAAAATCATGGTCACGCCTTATCAGCAAGCGTGGCATGGATTTATCGTCTTTAAGTAATATATTATAGCGTGGCTGTTGTTGCTTAATCAGGTTCGATTCTAGCAATAACGCTTCCATTTCTGTAGGGGTAATGGTGAATGATAGCGACGTAGTTTCCGAAATCATACGCAAGATGCGGGGTGATTGCCGCTCGCGATTGCTGTAGCTTATCACGCGTTTTTTAAGGTTCTTTGCCTTGCCAACATAAAGCAAATTTTCGCGGCCGTCAAACATGCGGTAACAACCGGGTTGTTCGGGGCATTGCAAGGCAAAATCACGAATCAGCGCACAAGCCTTATCTATTTTGCCAATAGAATCTTTGCCACTAGAATCTTCAGATGCGTGATATTCCTCTTGTGGTGATTCACCTATTTCTTCAATCACAGCGTTTGCGCCATGATTATCGGGTGCAAGCATCTGGTAATCAGTTTTTTGCAATTTCTGCGATTGTTGCATTGGCGAGTGATGTGATTGGTTGCGAGACATTATGGTAACTGGTGTTGCATGGTTACCGACTCATATCTTGCCCTAATTGGTAGAGAAAATCTAAACAGCCACGTAGCTGGTCAAGATGCACCCATTCATTGGGTTGATGCGCTTGGGCAATATCACCTGGTCCATAAATGATCGATGGAAAACCTGCTTTTTGAAACAAACCCGTTTCAGCCATATAAGAGGCAAAACTCACCGAATTATCACCGCTTAAACGGCGCACCAAATGTTCGGCAGCCGAATCGGGCTGATAGTTGAAATTTGGAAGCGCATGATTTTGATGCGTTACAATGCTGCTTTCAGGGGCAATGACGCGCATTTCTGGCAGTAAAACATCGTCAGCAAATTGCTGTAAGCGTTGAATATAACGGTTGGGGTCATCATTGGTAATGGTGCGAATATCCCATAAAAAACGTGCTTTTTCGGCAATGATATTAAAGGCAATGCCACCCTCAATCACCCCAACATGTAAGCCACTATAGGGTGGGTCAAATGATCCGATTGCATTATCATTTTTTTCAGATGCCTGTTGCTGATTTTCAGCCAGCATCTGATGGATAAAATTCACCAATCTGGCGGCAATCATGGTAGCACTTACACCTTTTTGCAAATTAGAAGAATGTCCCGCCCGCCCTGTGATGAATGTTTCGCACGCCACCATCGATTTATGTGCCGAAAGCGTTTTCAAATTAGATGGCTCGCCGACAATAATCGCTTCGGGGGCGGGCAGTTTCTTGCCTAATTGGTCAATCAAATGTTGCACACCCCGACACCCGACTTCTTCATCGTAAGAAAAATAAAGCATCAGCGGTTTTTTCAAGGGCAATGATGCAAAATACGGTACCATCGCTAGCGCGCAAGCCAGAAAGCCTTTCATATCGCAAGTGCCACGCCCATAGGCTTTATCTTTTGTCACATGCAACGTGAAAGGGTCGGTTTGCCAATCTTGCCCCGTAACGGGCACAACATCGGTATGGCCTGATAGTGCAATGCCAGCATTATCTTTGGCGTTATTTGTTCCGCCTATCATTGCCCATAAATTGACTTTATCCTTATCGCGTTCATCTGCCTTATCGGGCGGGGCATAAATTAGCTGATGCTCGATATTGTTTGCATTATTATTGGCTTTATTTTGTGTGTTTAACAAATCTTGCACATAACCGATAAGGTCGCTATTGCCATTGCTGGAAACTGTATTGAAGCCAACCAGATGCTTCAAAATATCCAAACAATTTTGCAATGATTTATCAATATTGTATGATTCACTGTTATTCATAAGGGCATCATAGCAGATTCTGCCCCAATAATAAAAAAAATGGTAATAAAAAATTGTAAAAAAAGAAAATTGAGAGTAAAAATAAATCTAAAAAAAAAGGGGGCGGTTTGCACCACCCCCCAAGTTTGTTACTCAATAGGGAGAAAAGAGTTCTTTATAGAGCTATAAGCAAATAATGCTTAGGAAGCTTTAATCTTTTGTGCACCAGAATCACCGCTGCTAATGGCGATTTTGCGAGGCTTCAATGCCTCAGGAATGTTACGCTCCAATGTGATGGTTAACAAGCCATTTTCAAGTTCGGCACCAACAATATTCACATGGTCGGTCACATTAAATTGGCGTGTGAAAGCGCGTTTAACAAAGCCTTCATACAAATATTGCATTTCATCTTCACTGGCATCTTCACTGGCATCTTCATCGGCATTCTCACTGGTATCAGCCAGTGTTTCACGTGATGTTGCGCTAATTTTTAGCACATTGCCTTCCAATTCAATATCTAAATCTTCATCAGAAAATCCAGCAACATTCAGCACAATCGCGTAACGATTATCATCAAATTTTTCAATGTTATAAAATGGGTAGTTTGGTGTATCCACATTAATATGATTGAATATGTCATTAAAAGCATCAAGACCAAATCTTGATCTTAATAGGGGAGACAATTGAAAATATGTCATGGTTAATATCCTTCATTATAAATAAATTCACCATAGATTGCACCTTAATAAGGCACAGATTACTGCGGTTATCTTTAAGTGCTAAAGCATTACCGCCTTAAACTTAATATGGGAATGAATTCACCATATTTCAAGGGTAGATGAGTTTATTTTTAAATTATTGTGTTAACATTGTTAGCTTTTTAAGCCAAAATTTTGAAATCGCTTATTGAAGCGCGCCAATTGCCCTGCTTCCAATAATTTTTGCTGTCCACCCGTCCATACGGGGTGAGTTAGCGGGTCTATTTCTAATGCCATCACATCACCTTCTTTGCCCCATGTGCTATAAGTCTCATAGTTTGAACCATCAGTCATTTTTACGGTGATGCGGTGATAATCAGGGTGAATATCTTGTTTCATAGCTATTTACTTACTTTCATGTTGTTTGGTGAATGAGTATTGAAAAATCAAAGGTGATACTATCATAGCGGAAAATCAATACAGAATCAAGCATGAATACATTTGGCATCATCAGTTTGTTATGTTAAAATTAGATAATTTTAGAGATTATTTGCACATTAAATTTGGCGTATTATTTGCTATCATTTATATAGATTTTATCAGGAGGAAGCATGGCAGGAATGCGTGAAACATTATCGCAAACATTGGAATTGGCACAAAGTGTTGATGATGATACCGCGACCAATACCTTAAGGCTTATCATGACCGCAATTAACGACCGCGATATGGCGGCACGGGCGCGTGGGCAAGATAAGGGCATTGCCGATTACGAGATTTTAGAATTATTGCAAACAATGGTGAAGCAACGGCGCGAAGATGGCGCCTATTATAAAGACCATAACCAAGGTTTGATGGCAGAGCATGAAAAGACTGAAATTGGCGTGATTCAACAATTTTTACCACGACAATTTTCGGATAAAGAAATCGAAAAAGCCATTATGCAAGTGATTGCTGAAAAAGAAATTTATGGCTTAAAATCAATGGGCGTGTTAATGGCGGAATTGCGGCGTAAAAATCCAGCGCAGATTGATTTTACCAAAGCAGCGGTGATGGCGAAACAAAAACTAGGCGGTTGATTGCAACAAAGAAAATGCGAGTGGGGATAGTCAAAGCGTGAGTGATAATTTTCTAACAGAATTAAAGCTGAAAACCAGTTTGATAGACCTTATAGGACGCGACCTCAAGCTCACCCGTAAAGGGCGCGATGCGCTTGGATTATGTCCGTTTCATCGCGAAAAAACCCCTTCATTCAATGTGGTGGAAGATAAGCAATTTTATCATTGCTTTGGCTGTGGCGCACATGGTGATGCGATTTCGTGGCTTACTGAACGGCATCAATTAAGCTTTAAGGATGCGGTGCAACAGCTGGCTGATAATATTGGCATCACGATTCCAGCGCAGTTTTTTGGGCAGAAGCAACAACAAAAACAAAGCCAAGATTTATATCATGTTGCCAGTTTGGCGGCAGATTATTTTCACCAAAAATTACTGACTGGTGCGCAAAGTGATATCGCCCGCGATTATCTAACAAAACGTGACATTGATGATAAGATGATTGCGCGATTTTATCTTGGTTTCGCACCTAATAATCAAGGCTTTAACGAATTTATGCAATATATGCAGGCGCGCGATGTTACTGATACGCAATTAGAGCAAGTTGGTCTGATTGCCTATGGCGAAGATGCACAAGGCAATAAGCAGACCCACGCCTATGCGCGTTTTCGCAATCGGTTGATATTCCCAATTTATGATATGCGCGGACGGGTGATTGCGTTTGGCGGGCGAACGTTACAAAATGATAATGCAAAATATATCAATTCGCCCGAAACTATTCTTTTCCATAAGGGTGCGGAATTATATCACTATGATAAGGCGATACAGGCAATCAAAAAAGGCGAATATTTGATTGTGGCAGAAGGCTATATGGATGTGTTGCGGTTGGTGCAATATGGTTTTCATGGTGCGGTTGCGCCACTGGGCACGGCACTTACCGAACAGCAAATCGCGCAATTATGGCGTTTATCAGCAGAGCCAATCCTATGTTTTGATGGTGATGAAGCAGGCAAGGCGGCGGGGTTACGCGTGGCATTACGGGCATTACCATTGTTACAGCCCGGTAAAAGCTTGCTTTATTGTTTCATGCCACAAGGGCATGACCCCGATAGTTTTTTGCAAGATTATGGCGCAGCAGAATTACAAAATTATTTAAGTCGTGCGATGCCATTAGGCGAGATGCTGTTTCATCATTCGATTCAGCAATGGACATTACGCACCCCCGAAACACGTGCTGGGTTAGAACAACAATTAATGGGCTATGCCGCTAGCATCCAAAATCAGATTTTAAGTAAGCATTATAAACGGTTTTTTAGCAATATGATTTGGGAAAGCCTGCGTGGTAAGTCAAAAACCAACCCTCTTATTAATCCTTTGGCTAATATGGGCAGTGCCAGTCATCAGAATATGTCGATTTTATATAAATTATTTCAAAATTTAGTGCTGATTTTCATTCATCACCCTGCACTTTATCAACAATATGAAGAAAAAATGGCGCATTATGCTGAATTGGCAGATGCCAATGAATTATTCACACAGCTACGGCTTTATTTAGATGATGATGAGAATAGTGGCGAACATCAGCAAGATAAAAAAAGCAGCGATATTGGGCAAAATACCATGCCCTTATTGTTTGCACTCTATCATCAGCAAAGTGATTCGATGATTGACGCGCATAAAGGCGACGAGTCAATGATTAGTCATTATTGTGATGAATTTGATTATTTTCTGCTAAAACAAGACCTAAAACACAGCAAATTATCGGCTGATAAACGCGCAATATTGCGCGAACAGCTGTTTGCGGTAGAACAAAGATTATTTAATCGGCAATTGCAAGATAAATAATGAAAATACTTGCTTTTTTTATCAAAAAACATTAAATTTCGTTACGATGGTGGGTGTTTCACTCTTTTTCAATTTCAAGATAGTCGAGTTTTACAAGTGTGGTGAAAAAATATTTTTATTCAGGCACAGAAATTGCTGTTGATTCAATGATGTTAAGCTGGGAAGTTGAACAGGATTCTTTAAATTTAGGGGTAGGCAATGGCAAGTGAAAATAGCGATATTGTATCGGAAAGTGATGCTGATTTTGATTCTACAAAACAAGCGGTGAATAATAAATTAATTAAAAAATTATCTCAGATGGGCAAGGTGCGTGGCTTTGTTACTTTTGATGAGGTCAATGAATTAATTGATGATAATGCTGATTCGGGCGAGCAGATGGAAGAAATTATCATGCGCCTATCCGAATTGGGGATTGAAGTTTCTGAAGGCGATGCCAATGCAAGCGATGCTAATAATAAGGGCACTGCCAAAAATCTAGTTGCTGATAGTGGCGGCGGTAATATTTCTGACAATCAAAATCATACTGATGACCCCGTGCGGATGTATTTGCGCGAAATGGGGGCAGTGGAATTACTCTCGCGTGAGGGTGAAATCGCGATTGCCAAACGGATTGAATTTGGGCGCAAACAGGTGATTGAAACATTGGGGCGTAGCCCCTTTACCATTCAAACAATGGGCGGTTGGTATGATGATATTGTCAATGGCACAATTAGCCTGCGTGATATTGTTGATTTGCCCACTTGTTGGCAATTATTGCCTGAAGAAAAACGTCAAGAATATGAAAATATTCTTGCGACTGACCCAGCGCAATTTACCGCAAAATTAGCGCAAGATGATTTAACCGATACGCAAAATGATAGCGATATTATTGAAGAAATTATCGAAGAAATTGTTGAAGAAGAGGTGGAGGAAAGCGATATTCCAATTCCGCTGACGGTGCTAGAAGATATGTTGCGCGAACCTATTATGAGCATTATTGATCAAATCACCGAAAAATTTAATGATATGCGCTTGGTGCAAAATGAAAGATTGGAATTATTGCTCAATAATAAGCCTGATTCCCCGCAACTCAGAGCAAAATATGAAGCGATACGCCATGAAATTGGTGAATTGATGATGAAATTTCGCCTTAATCATCATACTGTTGAAAAACTTACCGAAGATATGCTGGAAATTTATCGCGAGATTGTGATGATTGACGGAAAATTAGCGCGTAAAGCAATAGAATGCGGTGTAAAAGCACCTGATTTCCGTAAAATCTATCTGGGTAATGAGCTGAAAAATAATTGGTATGTCACCAATAAAAACAAAGCATGGGAAAGATTCGGCTATCATGGTAAGCAGGATATTGACGATGCGCGTGAGAAATTATTGCAGATTATGTATAAAATCGTGATGCCACTCAATGAGTTTCGCGATTTGGTGCAGTTGGTGCAAGGTGGCGAGAGGCAAGCCAGCCGTGCCAAGCGTGAAATGATTGAGGCAAATTTACGGTTGGTGATTTCGATTGCTAAAAAATATACCAATCGTGGCTTACAATTTTTGGACCTCATTCAAGAGGGCAATATTGGCTTGATGAAAGCGGTCGATAAATTTGAATATCGGCGCGGTTATAAATTTTCTACCTATGCCACATGGTGGATTCGGCAAGCGATTACCCGTTCCATTGCTGACCAAGCGCGTACGATTCGAATCCCAGTGCATATGATTGAAACCATTAATAAAATCCTACGCACCACACGGCAGATGTTGCATGAAATTGGCCGCGAACCAACACCAGAAGAATTGGCAGAAAAATTGGAAATGCCGCTTGAAAAAGTGCGTAAAGTTTTGAAAATCTCTAAAGAACCAATCTCATTAGAAACACCAATTGGTGACGAGGAAGATAGTTCGTTAGGTGATTTTATTGAAGATAAAAATGCAGTATTGCCAACCGATGTTACGATACAAGGCAATCTAAAATCTATCGTTACTGGTATCTTAGGCTCACTTACTCCGCGTGAAGAACGGGTGCTGCGAATGCGTTTTGGTATCGGTATGAATACCGACCATACGCTAGAGGAAGTTGGTCAGCAATTTTCAGTTACCCGTGAACGCATCAGACAGATTGAAGCCAAAGCTTTGCGTAAATTGAAACATCCATCGCGTTCGCGGAAATTAAAAAGTTTCCTTGATTCCTAAAGTCTTTTGCTTTTTGCTGTTTTAGCCGTTAAAATAGAGCGGTGATTTAAGGGCCCATAGCTCAATTTGGTTAGAGCATACCGCTCATAACGGTCAGGTTTCAGGTTCAAGTCCTGATGGGCCCACCATTACCCTTTGAAACATCTGTGTTTACGCCG
>JAHZMA010000003.1 GCA_022599575.1 Alphaproteobacteria bacterium
TAACTCACTCCGAGCAAGCTGACTCTGGATTCCGACTTTCGTCGGAATGACGAGGGGGAGGGTGGCTAATGAAGCGTGATGGTTAGGTTTTTTTGTGATGCACTCCCCCCTCTCGTCTTTCCGTGCCAATGTGGAATCATTCCATTCTCACTCTGCCATCGCCTCTCTCCCCTCGTCTTTCCGTGCCAATGGCGAAGCCATTGACTAAGACACGGAATCCATATGGCGGGTTTAGCCCGCCTTCAAAATTGTGAGTCCGTATTTTCGAGGGGGCTTACGCCCCTGCAAGTGGATTCCGTCTCTTATACGCTGCCCTATCGGGACAGCGGGACGGAACGACGAAAGGGGGGGGGAGCATTTTTTATTGATGTGATTATTTATGCCTTTCGTTAAGCTTTTTTAATTCTTCAGGGGTTAAAGTATCTTCATGTTTCATTTTATATTCTTTTTCTATAGTCGCTCGCTTGTTATGTGAAAGAGTGACTGCCAAAGTCGTAATGTTTGTCTTATCATTAAAGATAGCATCTTTTAATATTAATATCATGTTTGTGACCTCTCCCATAGTAGCACCGCTTAAATCAGCATCTCGTAAATCAGCACCGCTTAACTTAGCATTTTGTAAATCAGCATTTTGCAAATTAGCACCTCTCAAAGCTGCTTCTTGTAAATTTTCATAACGAAAATCTGCATCTTCAAAAGATTGGTTTTTTAGGTTAAATACTCTAATATTAAGCGATAATTTTTTATCCCATTCGGAATGCTGTTTAAGTCCAGCACTTAATGCAGAATAAACTTCTTTTTCAAATTGAGGCACTTCCTTTAACAGCTGATGTAATTTTAATATGGCAAGGATTTTACTGGAATCATCAGGCGCTATCATTAATTTTTGCGCTTCAAATAACGCATTTTGATTCAGGTTTTTTTGTGTATCTGTGTGACGAAAAAGCCAAATAGTAAGAAATAAAGGCAGAGGTGGTATAGAATAAAGCAAACCACGAAACACAATATCATGATGAAACACATCATCAGTAAACTTATAAATAAATATTGAACCAAGTTTAATGATGACAATTGCTATGAATAGAGAGACGGTAAAAACACCTAACAAGACAAATATGCGCCATCGGGTTTTTGTATCAAAAAAAAGAATTATGCTTAAAAAAAGTATGAATGTAGAAAAAAGTATGGTAAAAATTTCATACTCTTTTGGAAAAAAGCAGTTTCCAATAAGTAATATAAAGGGTATTGAAATAAGCAACGTTAAACCCCACCAATTTATGCGTCTCATCTTTATTTTTATGCCATCTGAAAAATTGAGTGTGTCGTCTGCAAAATATTTTCTAATTCGTTCTAACATCATCTATGCCTCCTTGTTTGTTGTTAATGACTCATATATTTAAGGGGGGCGCGGCGGGACCCCAACTTTTTTGCGAGCAAAAAAGGTTGGGAACCCGATGTGGCTTCTCGATGCGCGCTTGTCAAACTTTTGTCCGTAGGACAGTTTGCCAAGCAGACGCCTCTTGCCACTTGCCCCCCTTAACAACCCCCCGCCATACTTAATACTAGAATCTCGCATGTTGCTTTTGCTCAATATTGGCGGTGCGTGTCTCTCATTATACTGACTCCATCAACCTCTCCACAGCCCTATCATACCCTATCAGCGGTAATAATTCGCGGAGTTCTGGTCCATGCGAGAGTCCCGTGAGTGCCAACCGTAACGGCATGAAGAGTGCCTTGCCCTTGCGTTCGGTATCCTTGCCTGTTTGCTTCACCCATGCGCCTGCATTATCGCTCGTGATGGGGTTGGGCAAGATGGTGATAGCATGGGCAAGCATCTCTTTATCTTCGGCGGCGATTTGTGTCTCAATCTCGCCAAAACAGATATTTGCCCAATCTTTCACTTCGGTAAAATAGGTGATATTCTGCCGTGCCATTTGCCAAAATTCTTCGCTCACCGCATCGGAATGTAACGCCGCCAACCGTTCGCGCACCGCATCAAATTCGGTATGATGCAGGATTTTCGCGTTCAATTCGCGAATATCATCAAGCCCAAAACGCGGAGGTGCTTTGCCATAGGCTGATGGGTCAAAATTTTCAGCCAAAGATGCCAATGTTTCGGTGCCATCAGCCGCAGTGGCTGTGCCCATACGAATAAGTGCCGCCGCCAGAGTCAGCGATTCAACGCCTTGCTGTTCACGCATTTTTTCAAGCGATATGGCATCATCGCGTTTAGAAAAATTCTTGCCCTCATGATTGGTAATCAGTGGTAGATGCGCGAATTGCGGTAAGGTGAAATCATCTTTACCCATCGCCTGCAACATTGCTGTAAAAATCTGCACCTGCAAGGCGGTGTTAGAAATATGGTCATCACCGCGAATAATATGCGTGATGGCAAAATCAATATCGTCAACCACAGTGGTGAATGTGAAAAGCGGGTTGCCATCAGCGCGAATAAGCACGGGGTCGGAGAGATTATCGGGCGCGAAAGCCTGCTTGCCCTTTGCCATATCGTGCCATGCCATCACGCTTGAATCTAGCTTAAAGCGGTAATGCGGTTTGCGTCCTTCGGCTTTATAAGCGGCAATCTGCGCTTCGCTAAGGGTAAGGGCGGCGCGGTCGTAAAGCGGTGGCTTATTCTGCCCTAATAATATTTTGCGCTTCAACTCCAATTCTTCGGCAGTTTCATAGCAGGCATATAAACGCCCATTTGCGATCAGTTTTTCCTGCATTTCGGTGTAGCGTGGATAGCGGTTAGATTGCGCTTCGTATAAGTCGGTTTCAATGCCTAGCCATGCAAGGTCGCGCTTAATGGCTTCGGCATATTCGGGGCGAGAACGTTCGCTATCGGTATCATCCATACGCAGCATAAATTCGCCACCAGCCCCGCGAGCAAAAAGATAATTCATCAAAGCGATGCGGGCATTGCCAGCATGTAATTTGCCAGTGGGGCTTGGGGCGAAACGAACGCGTATCATGGGGAACTCACAGTGAAATAAGAGGTTATTGGGTAGCGCCGATCAGTGCCTAATGCACGAAGCGAGATTTTTGGGCAAGGCGGTGCTTGCTTGCGTTTATATTCTGAATTTTGTAGCATTGTCCAGACTTTTGATACTATTGCGGGTGCGTTTTCAATATGTTTCTTCTCAAGCATGGCGATAATGGCGTGATGCGGGGTTTCTTCTTCAATCATGTGATATAGAATACTATCTAATATCGGATAATCGGGCAGGGAGTCGCTATCTTTTTGATTGGCGCGTAATTCGGCACTGGGCGGTTTCGTGATGATATTTTGCGGTATCGGGGGGGTGTTAGGCGTGCATTGATTACGCCACTGGCTGAGTGCAAAAATATCGGTTTTATAAACATCTTGAATTGGTGCGTAGCCACCACACATATCGCCATATAGAGTGGCATAACCGCAGGCACTTTCCGATTTATTGGAAGTGGCAAGCAAAAGTGCGCCTTGATGGTTAGAAAAACCCATCAGCAACATGCCACGTGCGCGCGCCTGTAAATTTTCGTGGGTAATTCCATCTGTGATGGGCTTGCCTACCGCAGGTGCAAGTGTTTTGGCGGCATGTTGATACAGCTTTTTAATATCCAAAATATGGTGATGCGCGCCTAAATTTTTGGCGCATTGCACAGCATCATCAATGCTGGATTTTGCGGTAAATTCTGATGGCATCAGCAGGCAATGTAGATTATCGCCACCCACAGCATCGGCGGCGATGGTAGCAACCAGCGCGGAATCAATGCCGCCCGAAAGCCCTAGCACAATTTTTGTGAAACCATTATGGCGGGCATAATCTTTAACAGCCATCACGATAGCGTGGTAAATATCATGCAAGCGCGAATTAGGAATATGCGTGAGGGGTGGGGCGTTATCGATGGTGAGGTCGGTATTGCAAAGACTCATCGTGGCGGTGGCTTCGGTAAAGCTGGGCATTTGCAAAATAATCTTGCCCTGATGGTTAATCGCAAAACTTGCGCCATCAAAAATCAAATCATCGCGCGCGCCAACACGGTTGAGATAGACAATCGGCACAGCAAAATCACTGGCATATTGCGTGAAGCGGGTGAGGCGTTGTAGCTTGTGTTTGGCATCGGCAAAGGGGGAGGCGTTGGGCAGTAGAATAATATCCGCGCCCATATCAGTAAGCCGTGCAAAACCATCGGGATACCATGAGTCTTCGCAAATCATTAAGCCGATTTTATAGCCCTGATGCTCAAAAATTGTGCCATATTCCGAACCCTTGCTGAAATGCCGTTCTTCATCAAACACGCCATAATTTGGAAGCTGATATTTATTGTAAAGATGTTGCGGCTTGCCATTATGGAGCAGATACAGCGCGTTGAAACATTGCTTATCATCGCCATCTGCGCCATCGGTTTCATAATGCGCCGCGCCGATAATCAATGCAGGCGCGTTGATGGCATGTAATTGCTGAGCAAGGTTGTGTAAGGCATCATTATTTTGCTGAATGAAATCAGGGTGATGCAGTAAATCATCAACAGGATAGCCGTTAAGGAATAGTTCGGGCAGTAACAGTAAATCAGCATCGGGATGCTGTTTGGCAAAAGTAAGCGCGCGCGCTTGATTGCCTGCAAAATGCGCGGTATCGGTGCAAAACTGCCCTAATGTGATTTTTAAAGGTGCGATGTGTATAGGTTTTTTTTTAGAAGAATTTAGTGTTTTTGTCATTGTTAGCTCGTATTAATTTTTATCCATCATATCGTTATTGTCAAAATCATGCAATTTTTTATATAGAATTTTCTGAGGCTCTCTTGGTTTTTCCCGAAGTTCAAGATTAAGGTAATAGCGCGTTGATTTGCGTAACCCTGTGCGTGTGAGGATGCCTTTTTGCACCAAATCTTGTAGGTCACGAGTGGCTGTTGCGGGCGGTGTTTTGGCAATCACCTGATAGTTTTTGGCACTTAAACCGCCCTTAAAACCATTAATGCCTGTTTTGAAAATCCGTTCAATCACTTTTTTCTGACGCAGATTAAGTTGATTATGATAATGAATGAAAAAATTATTTTTGCGCGCAATGAATTGTATGGTTGCAATCGTTTCTGCTTGCGCTTTTAAGATGATATTAGAAAAAAAATCTAGCCATTTATCAATATTATTATGTGTCTGTGAATTTTCGAAAGCCTGATAATATTGCTTTTTATGATTTTGAATGACATTTGATAACCCTATTAATGTTGGCTGCCTCAAATTTTGTGCCAAAGATTTTTCAACCAACGCCCTGCCAATGCGTCCGTTACCATCTTCGAACGGGTGAATAGATTCGTAATATAAATGGGCAATGCTGGCACGGGTAAGGGCAGGCAGAGGGTTGCTACCATCAGGTGCTGAATCATTAAACCAATCAATAAAATTTTTCATTTCTTGTGGCACTTGCGCTGATGGGGGTGCTTCAAAATGAATGGTGGGGTTGTGCAAATGCCCCGATTGAATTTGCATCGGCTGTGTGCCAATTCTATAATCACCAATGGTTTGAATTTGAAAAATACTATTAGGATTATTATGAATAATCAATTTATGCCATTTGCATAATCTTTCTTTGGTTAAGGGCTGTTGATAATTTTGGTAATTATCAATTAACAGTGATGCAATACCATATTCTTTGGGCGTATCATGGGGCAAGAAATGAGGGAGGTTGAAATGATAAAAAATTGAATTTTGAATGCTATCGCGGTTTAATATTTCGCCTTCAATTTCTGATGTGGTATAAGCCTCACTTTCTAGTAATTGAATATTGATATGTTTTTGGTCGGTATTTCCTAAAGATATAAAAATGCCAAAAGACTGCCCCGCATTGAATGAAAATTCATTTTCTTTTTGGTTTAATTTTTCAGCTTCATACGAAAAATGAGGCCAATTATTTTGTTGCCAATTCCACATAATGTTATTTTCTGATTGATAAATTTCAATTTTATAAATCAATTATATGTTATTTTTGAGCGATAAACAATTACTTTATCACTCATCTGGCAATATTGTCATTTCTGGCAAGACATGATAGATTGCTATCATATGAATTTTAACAAAAGGATAAAACCATGAAAGTTGCATTTATAGGATTAGGCGTTATGGGCTACCCGATGGCGGGGCATATGGCAAAAGCAGGGCATCAGGTGATGGTGTATAACCGCACACAGGCAAAGGCGCAAGCATGGTGCGATGAATATGGTGGCGGTAATATTGCGACTATTGCCGATACGCCCAAAAAAGCGGCGCAAGGGGCGGAAGCCATATTCATTTGCGTTGGCAATGATGATGATGTCCGCGCTATCTGTTATGGTGATGATGGTGTGTTTGCGGGCATAACGCCCGATGATAACAATGCGAAGCAAATCGTGGTTGATCATACCACCGCCTCAGCCGATTTAGCCGAAGAGTTAGGGCAATATGCCCGCGCAAATGGTTTTGGCTTTTTAGATGCCCCCGTATCAGGTGGCGAGGCAGGCGCGCAAAATGGTGTGCTAACGGTGATGGTGGGGGGCGAGATGCAAGATTTACAACAGGTAACGCCCGCCATGCAATGCTATAGTAAGAATATCACCCTTATGGGCAAACATGGTGCAGGGCAGTTGACCAAAATGGTTAATCAGATTTTCATCACGGGCATTGTGCAATCATTGGCTGAGGGGTTGAATTTTGCGATGAATGAGGGGTTAGATTGCGAAAAATTGATTGCCACCTTAAAAATGGGTGCGGCGCAAAGCTGGCAGTTGGATAATCGCGCTGAAACAATGGTGCAAGATAAATTTGATTTTGGCTTTGGGCTGGATTGGATGATTAAAGATTTGAATTACGCACTGGCACGTGGGCAGAAAAATGGTTCAAAATTAGAAGTGGCAGAAATAGTGCGTGGCTACTATCAGGAATTATCAGCGCAAAATTGTGGTAGAATGGATACATCTGCATTGATAAAAAGGTTGCGTTCTTGATTGTTTCAGGTTAAAATGAAAATGTAACTTCTTATATCAATGGGCTTGTTGTATTATATTTGAAAAATGGAAAAAACTATTTTTCTCTTATATTTTGCTTGCATATTGATAGGTTGTGTTTTAGTATTAACCGTCTAGGTTTGCTAGGAATTTGATAATATAAAAAGGAAATAACAATGTCGGGCAATTCAGCCAAAAATTTACAAGATACATTTCTTAATAATGTCCGCAAGAATAAAATTTCAGTAACTATTTTTTTAGTTAACGGAGTTAAATTGCAGGGCATTGTAACATGGTTTGATAGTTTCTGCATCTTATTGCGGCGCTCATCACATGCACAGCTGGTTTATAAACATGCCATTTCTACCATTATGCCAGTGCAACCCGTTGCGCTTTATGATGGTGAGGAAGAAGGTGCCGATACGCATGAAGCTGCACCTGCGCCAATCGATGGCAATGGCGGCAATGGCGGCACTGGCATTGGTGATAGTGGTGGCGGTAACGCTGGATGAGGATTGCTTGAGTGAGTAACCCAAACGCACTGGTTATTCATCCTGTTTTTTCCACAAAAGCATCATATTCTGGAACATCACGTTCTGGCGTATCAAATTCTGGCATATCGACATATGATAGTCGAGATGCACAGCAAAAATTCGATGAGATTTGCGGGTTAGCCCGTGCCATCAATTTAAATATCGTACATGCCGAAATTGTAACGATGCGCGAGATACGTGCCTCAACATCACTCAGTGCAAGCGTGATAGAGCGTCTTGCCGAGCAAATTGAGGCGCAAGAAATTGAGCTATTGGTGCTGAATCAAACCATATCAGCAACCCAGCATCGTAATTTAGAAGAGGCACTAAATTGCAAAATTCTTGACCGCACCACCCTGATTTTAGAAATTTTTGGCGCCCGCGCCCAAAGCCGCGAAGCGCGCTGGCAAGTGACATTGGCCGCCGAAGAATGGCAACGGTCGCGCTTGGTAAAAAGCTGGACTCACTTAGAGCGGCAACGTGGCGGTGCTGGCTTTATGGGCGGTCCTGGTGAACGGCAGTTAGAACTTGATAGGCGCATGTTAGATGAGCGCATCGTGCAATTAAAAAAACGTATTAAACGTGTTGCCCGAATGCGCGACCAGCAAAGACGCAATCGCAAATATGCTTCACTGCCGATTATTGCGCTAACGGGCTATACCAATAGCGGTAAATCAACTTTGTTTGAACATTTTTGCAAGCTAGAAAACCTATCGCAAGATATGCTATTTGCGACATTAGAGACCAAAACGCGCAATGTTCGTTTGCCATCGGGGCAGAAGGCAATTTTAAGCGATACGGTTGGTTTTGTATCGGAATTGCCACATATGCTGATTGATGCTTTTCGTAGTACATTGGAAGAAGTGCGCGAGGCTGATATTTTGTTGCATGTGCGCGATGTGCAGGCAAGCGATTTTCAGCAGCAAAGTGATGATGTGCTGCAAGTGCTGAAACATATTTTTAATGATGAGGATTTACCGCCAATATTAGAAGTTTGGAACAAGGCTGATTTGTTATCAGCTAACGTTAGGCAACATATGCAAATGCAAGCCGAAGCACAAAATGCAGTGCTGATAAGCGCGCATAATGATTCTGACTGTGCTTTGTTGGCAAAAAAGATTGATGCAATGTTAGACGAACAAGGCGCGCATTATCATCTATTATTGCGCCCGAATGAGGCAAAAATTAAATCATGGCTGTATCAGCATGGGCATGTGTTAACTGAAAGCTGGCGTGATGATGGGGCGTTAGAAGTGCAGGTAGTGCTTTCAAAGGCCAATTATGGCAGGTTGCAAAAGCAATTTGTATCATAAATTTTGTGATTTAGTATTTTCTATCGGTTTGCCAACAAGAAAGCCTACATGGCGCAATAACAGTAACGCACCGATACCGATAAGGGTAAGGCTAACCCAATTTGCCGCCATCATGCCCTTAACGCCATAAAATTCGCGCAACAATAAGGCTATCGGGAAATACATGAATATCTCACTTAATTGCAACATACATGGGTAAAGCGGTTTTTGAATGCCGTAACACACCGCGGCTGTAAGATAAATCAGTGCCAAGCCAATCACTGTGATATAGACATAGCGGAAGAAAAACTGCACCAAATCTAACACGATTGGGTCGGTGTTAAATTGCGAGGCAAGCATACCAGCAGTGAAAAACATAATAACCACCATCAATGCCCAATAGGTGAGGGCAATTTTGAGGCATAGCAAAAATGCTTCACGCGCACGGTTATAATAGCCCGCTCCCCAATTTTGTCCGATAAAGGGCGTGAGCCCAATAAAGATTGAGATGAAAGGCGTCAGCAAGAATAAGAATAAACGGCTGATAATGCCAACGGCAGCCACAGCTTCGGTGCCAAAGGGGGTAATCAGCACGATTAAGAATGCTTCTATAATGGGCGGTGTGGTGTTTTCAAGCAGGGCGAATAGAAATACGGGCATAATCGGACGCCAATGAGTGAGTAGCATGATTCTGATATTCGGTAATTGCCATATCAGCAAGCGGTGATACAGAATAAGCGCAACCATGCAAATAACGGTAAAAATACTGGCAATCAATGTGGCATATGCCGACCCAACGATGCCATAGGCAGGGAATATCCACCAGCCGAAAATTAATATCGGGTTTAACACAACATTCATTAATGCGCTTACCACATTAATAAACGCTTGTATCCCCGCCCGCCCTGTGCTGGCACGAATGATATTATTGCTGACGATATGGATGAAAATGAATATCATCGCAACATACCATATTTGCATATATTCAACCGTATAGGCAAGCACATCACCCGTTGCCCCCATGCTACGAAATAAAGTTTCAAGGCTGTTATAGCCGATGATGAAAAATATCAATGCCATGCTTAACGCTAAAATAAAGGAATCGCGCATCATCGGGCGTGATGCTTGCACCCCTACCTTGCCAACATGATATGAAAGAATACTGGTTGTGCCAATGCCAAGCGCGACTGCAATGGTGATAAAGGTGAAGCAAATAGGGGATAGAAACGCAAAACTTGCCAGCGGTTCTATGCCTAGTTTGGCGATAAAATAAGCATCGGCAATATAATAGCTGAAAGTGGCACCTAAGCCCAACATGGGTGGCAGGCATAGGCGAAACACATGACGTGGCACACTGCCTTGCGTTAGCGGAGAATCAATTTGCGACATGATGGCTTATGGGTGATATTTAACCAACGGTGAAGCTTTCACCGCAACCGCACTCACCAGTGGCATTTGGATTGCTGAAATGGAAGCCAGCACTTAATAGTTCGGTTTTATAATCAACTTGCGCCCCTGCCAAAAACACTGATGCGAAATTATCAACATACAGAGTAATGCCCTTATCTTCTATTTTGATAGAATTTGGCGGTGGCTCGCTTGCGTAATTCACATCATAGGCCATGCCTGCACAGCCAGTATTTTTGACCGCAACATGTAAGCCAAGCACGGGCTTCTCACTTTGCGTTATCAGCGTATTGATATGGTTCACGGCTGTATCGGTAAGGGTCAGTAATTTTGGCGCAGGTTTGTTCATATCATAATTCCTAGTGCTTTGTTAGCACACCCTGATAAGATAATATAAACATCACGCAGAAGCAAGCGAATAATAATAAATCGCCCCCATATATAATGCTCTTGCAAAATGTTTCCATTTTATATAAAATAAGATGATGGATAAGGAAATTGAGTGGGATGAGAAGAAATCGGAGCTGTTGCGAAATCAATATGGGCGTAAGAGTGTTGGCTTAGAAGAATGTGCGACGTTAATAAAAGCAGGAAAATTTTTAGATGTTATTGCCAATCCTAGCCCCAAACGCTCGCACCAGAAAATGTTTATATTAGAAATTAAAAACTATGTTTATCTTGTGCCATTTGTTGA
>JAHZMA010000017.1 GCA_022599575.1 Alphaproteobacteria bacterium
AGATGGCGGGCAATATGCCGCATCACGGCAACAGTCTGGATATAATCGCCTATATTAATGCTTGTTCTGTTATAATCAACTGATTTATAATCCATCAATGCCAGATTAATATGGGCTAAATGAGTTTGGGTTGGAGAATTGCTGAGTTGAGGACGGGGCCGAAAAGCGTCGGGTAGTGGTAATCTCAGTGTCTGTGTTTCACCCAATATGTTCGCAAGATAAGTATAACACCAATAGGTGTAATATTGCTTATCGCCAGGGATATTCATATCTTTATCTAAAATAGCAAAAGCGCGTTGATAATCACCTCTGGCAATATATAAAGTTATTTTACTCGCATCAACCTGATGCATTAGGCTTACATCATCACTTTTAATTTGACTAAGCAGTTGTTCGACTTCGTCAAACCGACCGAGCATCAGCATTGACCGCGCCATGAGGAATCTGCTGGCTGTTATTTTTATCTCTTTTTCAATTGAGGCGGTAAAAAAATCAATGGCATTGCGATAATGACCTCTGCTGAACAGGTCCGAGCCGCAAATATAATCTTCTTCCGCATCGCTATCACTTTCACTTTTATTCTGACGGTTGCGTTTTGACATTGACTGATGGCTCCAGAATTGTATCTTAAATTTATTCTCATCAATTTTGCAAATAGCGTACCATAAATAGTCTGTGCTACATCTGATGATGCATATTTAACGATAAAAAAGATGAAAAAATAACGTATTTATAATTGTATGATTACTTTTATTTTCTTGTTTATAGTTACTTTTAAGCCCATGCGTTTTTGGTAATTTTAAGATTACAAAAATAAACTAATCCTGCATATTGGCATATTTTTGCCAGATATGTTTGAAGGGCGCGTTTCTATCTGTATGCCACGGTTTTTCGAACCCTGACCAATGAAAAATTTTCTGTTGATTATTGGATAATGTCTCTTTATTAGAATAACCATTCCAACTCGGTGATAATTTTATATAATCATTGTTTGCATAAAAATTCAAAATATGTTGATCATGCATTTGATAATCATGCGCAAGCTGAATGGCTTGCTCGGTAAAATTATCTTGCCTCATTTTTTCAAGTGATACCACCAGCACCCCTGCATTGAAATGACGGCTCAGTAGATTCAATGATGCGCCCGCAGATTTTCGTATCGCTAGTAATTCATTTAGAGGGAAATATTTCAAACGATATTCTATATGCTGAAAATACTCAACCCCTTCTCTTGCAGCCAGCGGGGCATCGACTAATTCGGTTTCATAAAGTTCGGCAATATCGCCCTGTACAATCATATCAATATCTAAATATAATATTTTATCAATATCGGGCAGTAATTCAGGCAAAAACAACCGATCCATGGTGGATATGGTTGTATGCGAAATTAGGTTGAATTTCTCACCTTGTAGAAACTTATTCATTGTAAACCATTGAATAGGTGATTGTCTGCATGCTTTTTCAATCGGTTTAATTTTATCATCGGGCACATCACGCACCAACATAATATAACGCGTAGCACAGCTTGTGTTGGCTTCGATGGAATTTATCAATGCTGGCACATAATCGGCAATATTTTTATCAAAAGCCAAGGCAATCGGCACTTCTTTTTTCTTTATATCTGGCTTTTGGGTATCTGATTTTTTTGCGGGTTTATTTTCCTTAACAAAAAATACTTTATATTGCTTGCGTTCGCGCCTTGTTTTTTCCATCAAGGGCATGGTAAGCTCACGCCAATAAGCATATATTTCATCAGGGCTAGAATCACCCGCCATGATTTTGCCTAATATCTTATCAAGCAAATCAGTCAGTCCATTGCGGATAGTGTCAAATGCGTCATCATCAATATCAATCAGCCCATCAAAGCGCGTATCAGCTTTATTTTTATGTATAAAAACAACATTGCCACCTAATGCACGGGTTGGCAAATAGCAATGTAACCGTGAGGTTATTACTTTTTTGGCATTGCGAAACCGCCTTAAAAGCAAAAGTGATTCAGTAATATTATCATCAAAGGAACGGGCTTTAACAGCTGGATACATCTGCGCTATCTGGATGGCACTCGGTTTCATCTTGGCATCCACATCCAACATCTCATCGCTGGGTTCTATGTCACCAGAAAGCGCCAAAGTTGTTGTAACACAGCCTGAAAAGAAAGCATCAATACCCTGATTCATCAATAAATCACGGGTTGCGATATCACGACAACCAATCGGTGCAAAGCGTTTGAGGTAAGCAATATATGGTTCATTCAAATCGTTGACACGATTGAGATGGAACGAGAAAAAAATCGGCAAATATTGGCTTGGCAAAGGGATAACTGGCACAATATCGAATGGTTTATGGGCGAACCAACCAAACACAGGATACCATATCGGGGCATTATTTTCTGCATTATTTTTTTGAGGGGCAGTCAAGTTCCAAGTAGCATCACGGTCGGCAACCACAATCTTACCACTGCTTGTGATATGCCGCCGTTCATTTTCAGACCATGATTCTCGTAAATAAGCAAGAGAGGATTTCAACGCTTTGCTATCAATCTGCCAATTACTATTTGCATCACCACTGATAAGAGCATCATCGGGCAGATGGCGCGCAATATGGCGCATCACGGCAACAGTTTGAATATAATCGCCAATATTCGTGCTTGTTCTGTTATAATCAACTGATTTATAATCCATCAATGCCAAATTAATCTGGGCTAAATTAGCTTGCTTTGGTGAATTGCTGAGTTGAGGACGGGGCCGAAAAGCGTCGGGTAGTGGTAATCTCAGTGTCTGTGTTTCACCCAATATGTTCGCAAGATAAGTATAATACCAATAGGTGTAATATTGCTTATCGCCAGGGATATTCATATCTTTATCTGAAATAGCAAAAGCGCGTTTATAATCACCTCTGGCAATATATAAAGCTATTTTACTCGCATCAACCTGATGCATTAGCTTTACATCATCACTTTCAATTTGAATAAGCAGTTGTTCGGCTTCGTCAAACCGACCGAGCATCAGCATTGACCGCGCCATAAGGAATCTGCTGACTGTTATTTTTATCCCTTTTTCAATTGAGGCGGTAAAAGAAGTAATCGCATAGTGATAAAACTCGGCATTAAAAGCTTTATATCCCAGTATGTAATCTGTAGCGTCATGGCTAGCAGAAACTTTTGGCTTGTGGCGTTTTGACATTTATTTATGGCTCCAGAATTGTATCTTAAATTTACGCTCATCAATTTTGCAAATAGCGTACCATAGTCACTTTATGCCGCAAGCAAATATGAACAACATGATTGCAAAAAATTATCTTAACACCACTTCATTCCTTCTTACATCATCAAGTCGCCCACGATATTGTGGCCCAGCATCAGCATTAAAGCCAAAGAAATTAGGTGTGCAAAACAGCACCATAGGCTTTACCAAAAATTTTATGGAAGCTATTATATTATTATATATATAAAAAAAATCGTGAATAATATAGGATTTGTTTC
>JAHZMA010000018.1 GCA_022599575.1 Alphaproteobacteria bacterium
CATAAATAATTATTTTTCATATATGTATATTATGTTGTGTTAATTAAATTTTTTATCACTTAATTAAAAAATATATTGACATAAATATTTTTATATTGCATATACATTAAACAATATAAATTTGGAGTAATTAAAATGACTGAAAATGAGACAGAAAGATTTAAAAGAATTGCAGAAAAACGCACAAATAAAATTATTAAAACTATTCAATTGTTGGGCAATCTGTCCAATACTGCTACTTATCGTTATAATGACAAAGATATTGAAAAGATTTTTCTTGCGTTAAATACTGAAATAAAGGCATGTCGCGCTCGTTTTGTTGAAAAAACAGAGAAAGCTAACAATGAATTTAAACTAGATTAAAAAAGGAACTAGTAAAATGAACTTTGAAAAGTTATTTAATGAAGTCTTTCAATGTGATGGGGAAGAAAATTTGCATGAACTTGTTACTAACAATGACTTACTTAAAAACCCTAATAATTGGT
This sequence comes from Alphaproteobacteria bacterium, assembly GCA_022599575.1. GTDB lineage: Bacteria > Pseudomonadota > Alphaproteobacteria > JABAAW01 > JAHZMA01 > JAHZMA01. The sequence goes on from JAHZMA010000018.1 coordinate 486, forward strand.
ATCCTTACGGTGGTAAAGATAAAAATGATAGGTCAAATTTTGGTACTTTTGAAAATCAACAATCAGATTCTGGAGCTGCTTTGGTTGAAAAAATCACCAATTCAACAGATGCGCTATTACTTAAAAAATGCAAACAACAAACAATTAATCCAAAATCTTCTGAAGCACCTAAGACGATAGAAAGAGCAGTTGAATTATTTTTTGAAATTCCTAAAGGAGAGATAGGAGAATTAACTTCAACGGATAGGACACAATTGTCTCGCGATAATATTCAAATAATCGCTACAGGAGCAGCAAAATCTCCTGATATCATTATTTGGGATAACGGAGAAGGGCAACATCCTGATGATTTTAAGGATACTTTTTTGTCACTTGCTAAAAACAATAAAACCGATATTAAATTTGTGCAAGGAAAATATAATATGGGTTCTACTGGTGCAGTTACTTTTTGTGGAGAATATCGTTATCAATTAATTGCGTCTAAAAAAGATAATCAAATTTTTGATAATGAAAAAAAACATAAAGATAATTTATTTGGCTGGACGTTGGTTCGCAGACATGTCCTTACAACAGAAGAAGATAAAAAATATGGTAGCAGTTGGTATGAATATTTTGCCATTGAGGCTGCAACAATACCACAGTTTTTAATGGATGATTTAGCCATTGGTTTACATCAGGAGAAAAAATTTACTACTGGTTCTTTTGTTAAGTTATATTCATATGAAATGCCAAAGGGAGCTCAGACTTCTATAATATCTGGTCTTTACGATGAATTAAATCAATTACTATATAAACCTGCCTTGCCGATATGGTTATATGAGAAAAGAAAAAAATATGACACCAGCAAAGGACGGTCAGATATAGGAGTTTATGGGAATCATGTGCGCATAAATAATCCTGATACGAAAGAGAATTTAGAATGCGAACCTATTTATCAAAAATATAATGATAATAAAATGGGTTGTCTAAAAATTCAAGTCGTTGTTTTTAAGCAAGGTGAAAGTTCACAACAACAAACGGACAGAAGAAGACATTATATAGGTGCAGGTAGAAATGTGATTTATACGGTAAATGGTCAAGCGCATGCTACAGAAGGTGTCTCTTTGATTACACAGGATTTAAAATATTATTTCCTAAAAAATTCAATGCTTGTTGTTATTGATTGTTCAGATTTAAAAACAGATTTTCGTCAAGATTTATTCATGGCTAACCGAACTACTCTAAAGCAAAGTAATAAATTAAATACACTTAAAAATAAAGTTATTGAATTATTAAAAGATAATAGTAAATTAAAAGAATTAAACACACAAAGAAAAGACGCAATACTTCAAGGTGGTGATGATAAAAAAGAGCAAGAATTGATAAATAATATATTGTCGAAAGTACCATTAGATAAATCATTAACCAATTTATTAAAAAAAGGTATGGATTTAATCCAATTACCAACAGTAAAGCAGCAGACAGGCACAAAAAGTAAAAAAGAAAAAAGACCAATAGAATCTAAAAGATTTCCTGCTTTGTTTAAGAGTAATGTAAAAGAAGACCAAAGCACAGGGAAAAAAGTAAAATCCATACCTTTAAATGGTAAAGCAAGCATAGAATTTGAAACTGGTGTAGTAGATAATTATCTTTACCGCCCACAAGAAAAAGGCGAATTTCAACTTCATATCTTAGGTGGTGAAAATATTAATGATTCAGATAATCCAGATCCCAAACCGCACCCTCCTTCACCTACCAAAGTTGAGGACTCATTTGACGTTACTTTAGAACCCAATGATGGTTCTATTAAATTAACATTAAAGCCTAAAGAAAATTTAAATGTAGGTGATGAAATTGAATTAAATGCTCGGTTGACATCACCAAATGGTGATATGGAAAGTATTTTTTATGTTAAAATTATTGACCCTCAAAAACAAGAACTGCAAAAAACACAGCAAGAGCCAGAAAGACCTAACCTTCCTCAATTAATTAAAATCACCCAAAAAGAGGATGGTAAATGGCAAGGAGATAATGGACGAATATGTGATGACGGTGAATGGAATAAAAACAAAATTATTAATATAATTCCCTCAGATGGCGGAAATCAGAAAATGGTTGACGCAATCGCTATTAATATGGATAGCAATATATTAAAAAAATATATTTCGAACAATAAAACTAAAAATGAAAAAGAGATTGAGTATTATAGAAATCAATATATGAGTAAAATTTATTTACATGGGCTTTTTTTATATTCTATTTTGCATAAGATTGATTTTGAAAATCAAAAAGAGAATGGTAAAAAACATGCAAGTGATGAAGACAGCGTTGAAGACAAAATATCTGAAATTTTTGAACATTATAGTAATGTGCTTATCCATTTGGATGCAAATCAAGAACTGATAAAATCTATTAGTGCTGAATAATAACATAAAACCGCTAATATTATAATCAGTTAATAGGTTTAATATTTTGTATCTCAACAAAAGCGTTGCGTGTTTCTCGGTTACTCAATATAAAAATCTAGCATGTTGCTACACATTAATATATGGGGGGGCTTTGTCAATACGATTCAGAATAGGCAATCCGCATCGACTAAGGCTTGAAAATATATTTTCAAACCAAGTCTCGCTCGATTGCCCCCATACCCCCCCGCTGTATTTAATACTCATAAGGTGCGTGGTCGGGGTTACTCAATACTGGCAGAGGTGTATCACCGCATAATCGCATTGATGGTTTTACGGATGTCGTTTTTGTTCTTCTTCGCAAAAGAAAGTAATATTTTAAGAGTCAGCCGTAAATAAGGTCGCCTGATATAAGAAGCCCCCCAATATAGCCGCTTTCTCACATAAGTTTGTCGCTCGGCCAAACATGCATCGATGGCATAGGTGCTGTGCCGTTTAATCGCAAGCGCGATAATATCCAACAATGGCGCAGGGCTTCGCTTTTGCAAAATCCGCGATGCTAATGTTGGGATAAGCAAAATGGTGAGTGGTGCGGTGATAATCGCAATCCGTAATTTCACCATAATCGCTCTGGTTTTGCTTTTATGCAAAGTAATGGTGTTAAATTGCTGATGGCTATCCTGTTTTAATTTTTTACTATCAAGCATGATATGTTGTTTGGCTTTCGGGTTTTGCAACATGCCGATTTTTCGCAAAAGATGTAGCGCTTCTAAATCAACATAATAGTGATAGATACGCGCATGAGATTGCAGATAGGGGGTGAGTAACGCATTTTGCGTTTTAGATAGGTTTGGCCAAAATCCGTTGAAAATCACGGCCTCTTTGTTGGCAATGCAGGCGGCAATATTGGCAAGTGCCGCCCCCAAAGAATGACCGCTAAACGTAACATTGCTTTGATTTTCAACCGCCCGCCCAATATTGATGGTTGCTTTTAGATATTTGGTTGTTACCAGATTATTAGTGCCGAATGTCGCAAAAATATTAAACACCCAATCTAGCGGATCTTCCGTGCCAGTAAAAATAATAATATAATGTGGGGTTTTGCGTTTAATATAGCGATACATCACTATTTTGAAACCCATTTTCGCGGTTTGATGATGATAAAATTGCGCCAACCCTATGGCTTGATAATCAGCCTCGCTTGCCAGTTGATAAACCTCATCACCTGTAATGCCACGTGCCTTAATCATTTGCTGATATGCCATATCGCATAATTTCGCATAATCGGGTGCTGCTATTTTGGTGCGTGGCAAGCGTCTATTATGGCGGTTCTTATGAGCAACATTATCGCTATTTATTTTATCGCCATTTATTTTACCATTGGCATCAGTGATTATATCTGGTTTTAAGTTTTTCATACGCAAATTGATTAAGCCTCTTTTTGGTTGTTGTGCAAAATCGCAATATAGCATATTTATCAAAATAATCGGATATAATATCAGCTATATTTTACCATCAATTCAGATAATTCACAAATTATCATTTTAGTGCTTGCTTTTTAAAGCGAATCAGTAAAGCCTAAAGAGGCAACATTTTTATGGTAAGGAGGCTAATTTATGGTTGAATATTAGTATTTTGCTAATATCACACAATAGGTTGTGTTTTTGTCACCCTAATTCTTCAGATATATTTTAACTTTTTAATTTTGTTATAACCAAAAGAATCCATGAAGAGCATGGGGGCATTTTGTTTAACATATGATGAAAAATGAGGAAATATCATGAATATAACACGTAATAAAATCACCGAAGCACTGCTAGCCAGTGGTTCAGGTACAGAAGTTCTATATAAGGAACGCTATGGTAATTATATCAACGGAAAATTTGTAGAGCCAAAATCTGGTAAATATTTTACCAATATCTCGGCAGTAACGGGCGAAATATTTTGCGAAATTGCACGTTCTGATGAAAAAGATCTTGAAATGGCGCTAGATGCAGCCCATGCGGCATCTGATGCGTGGGGCAAGACCAGTCTTGGCGAGCGCGCCAATATTCTATATAGAATTGCCGATGTGATAGAGAAGAATCTGCCCTTATTGGCACTGGCTGAAGTGATTGATAATGGTAAGCCAATCCGCGAGGCAACCGCCGCTGATTTACCGCTGGCAGTTGACCATTTTCGCTATTTTGGTGGCGTTATCCGTGCCGAAGAAGGCTCGATTGCTGAAATTGATAACAGCACATATGCCTATCATATCCCCGAACCATTAGGGGTGGTTGGGCAAATCATTCCATGGAATTTTCCACTATTAATGGCAACGTGGAAATTAGCACCAGCACTGGCAGCAGGCAATTGCGTGATATTGAAGCCTGCCGAACAAACACCAGCATCAATCATGGTATTGATGGAATTGATTGGCGATTTATTGCCAGCGGGCGTGTTGAATGTGGTTAATGGGTTTGGTTTAGAAGTTGGTAAACCATTGGCATCATCAACTAGAATTAACAAAATTGCGTTCACGGGTGAAACAACCACTGGGCGTCTTATCATGCAATATGCGTCGCAAAATATCATTCCCGTTACGTTAGAATTAGGTGGTAAATCGCCTAATATTTTCTTTGCCGATGTGATGGACGAAGATGATGCCTATTTTGACAAATGTCTTGAAGGTTTCACCATGTTTGCGTTGAATCAAGGCGAAGTTTGCACCTGCCCCAGCCGTGCGCTGATTCAAGAATCCATCTATGATAAATTTATGGAACGTGCGCTGAAACGGGTGGCGGCAGTGAAGCAGGGCAATCCGTTTAGTGGCGATACAATGATTGGTGCACAGACATCAAGAGAACAGCAGGAAAAAATTCTTTCTTATCTGGATTTAGGTGTGAAAGAAGGTGCGAAAGTGCTTGCTGGTGGCAAAGAAGCATCTATGGATGGTGCATTAAAAGATGGTTATTACATTCAGCCAACCGTGTTTGAAGGCAATAATAAAATGCGAATTTTTCAAGAAGAAATTTTCGGACCAGTGGTTTCTGTCACCACATTTAAGGATGCGGATGAAGCGTTGGAAATTGCCAATGATACGCTTTATGGCTTGGGTGCAGGGCTATGGACTAGAAATGGTAATCGTGCCTTTAATATGGGGCGGGCGATTAAAGCTGGTCGGGTATGGACGAATTGCTATCATCTTTATCCTGCCCATGCGGCATTTGGTGGCTATAAGCAATCAGGTGTTGGCAGAGAAAACCATAAAATGATGCTATCGCATTATCGGCAGGTAAAAAATCTGTTGGTATCATATAGTGAAAATGCAATGGGCTTCTTTTGATTAATATTATTGATATTGCCGCGTCATTGATTGGGGCGGCAATATCTATTTTTAGGAGGAACAGATGATGCAAATAGATGTAACCGAAGCGGCAGTGGATTTGTTGCGAGAACTCAAAGCGCGTTATGGCGAAGATTTATTATTTCATCAATCAGGCGGTTGCTGTGATGGCAGTGCGCCAATGTGTTTTCGTGCCGATGAATTTTTGATTGGTGATAGTGATGTCAAGGTTGGCGTGATTGATAATGTGCCATTCTATATGAAAGGCGACCAATATAAAACATGGCAACATACTGACCTTATCATTGATGCGGTAAGTGGCAATGGTGGCATGTTCTCACTTGATAATGGCACGGGACGGCGTTTTTTAACCCGTTCAGAAATTTGTGCCATATAATTGGATAATTATCTAATACTTATTTAGCACTTATTGTGCAATTTTTTGCATGATTACCAAATTATTTTATAAAGTGCTTGCTTTTTAATCAAATAATTGGCAGTCTATTATTACCAGTATGTTAACATATTTAATGAGGAGGTAACTAATGGATAAAGAATATTGGCAAGAGAATCTTAAACTTATCAGAAATTGTCTGATAGTTTGGTTCGTATGTTCGTTTTTATTTGGCATTATTATGATTGATTTACTCAATCATATTCGTCTAGGCGGTTACGGTTTGGGCTTTTGGTTTGCACAGCAGGGATCGATAGTGGTTTTTGTGGTCATCATTTTTTACTATGCACGTCAAATGGATAAGCTAGATGCAAAATATGGTTTTGATAAAAAAGAGGGAGACAAAGAATGACTTTAACAGGAATTACTTATCTGGTTGTTGGCTTTACCTTTGCGATTTACATTGGCATTGCCTTTTTGTCTCGCGCCTCAAGCACATCAGAATTTTATATTGCGGGTAAAGGGGTTAACCCTGTCTTAAACGGCATGGCAACGGCGGCTGACTGGATGTCGGCAGCTTCCTTCATTTCGATGGCGGGGCTGATTGCATTTTTGGGCTATAGTGGCGCACAATTCTTAATGGGTTGGACGGGTGGCTATGTGTTATTAGCACTTGGTTTAGCGCCATATTTGCGTAAATTCGGCAAATTCACCGTATCTGAATTTGTTGGGGAACGTTTCTATTCGCCAATAGCGCGAATGGTGGCGGTGTTCTGTCTTATCATGGCATCAATCACCTATGTGATTGGGCAAATGAAAGGCATTGGCGTTGCGTTTTCTCGCTTCTTGGATACCAGCTATGAATTTGGTCTGTTTACGGGCATGGGTATTGTTGCCATTTACGCGCTGATGGGCGGTATGAAAGGCATCACCTATACGCAAATCGCGCAATATGTGATTTTGATTTTCGCCTATACCATACCTGCGATTTTCATATCATTGGTGTTAACGGGCAACCCGATCCCGCAATTAGGTTTAGGCAGTGAATTGGTTGGCACGGGTGAAAGCTTGCTAGATAAATTAGATAAGACTCTGATTGATTTAGGCTTTGCTGCCTATACTGCAAATCCGCCATCACGGCTTAACTTTTTTGCCTATACATTAACATTGATGATTGGCACTGCGGGCTTACCGCATGTGATTATGCGCTTTTTCACTGTGCCAAGTGCGCGTGCAGCGCGTTATTCTGCGGGTTGGGCATTGTTATTTATGTCGATTTTATATCTCACAGCACCAGCTGTTGGTGCGATGGCACGGTTAAATTTTATTAACACGGTGCAAACAGGTGAGATTGGCGAACCTGATACAAATATGGTTTATGCCGAACGTCCGAATTGGATGAGAAATTGGGAAACAACGGGTTTGCTAAAATTTGAAGACAAAAATAACGATGGCATGATTCAATATTATAACGATAAGAATCCTGAAATGCAGGCGAAAGCTGATGAATTTGGCTGGGAAGGCAATGAGGTGGTCAAACTTGACCGCGACATTATGGTGCTTGCCAATCCTGAAATTGCCAATTTACCTGATTGGGTTGTTGCTTTGGTGGTTGCTGGTGGTTTAGCGGCGGCATTATCAACAGCGGCAGGCTTATTACTGGCGATTGCATCGGCGATTTCGCATGATTTGCTGAAAGGCTTCTTACGACCAAATATTACCGAAAAGCAAGAGCTAAGAGCAGGCAGATGGGCAATGTTAGGCACAATTCTTGTGGCGGGCTGGCTGGGGTTAAACCCACCGGGCTTTGCGGCAGGCACGGTGGCAATCGCCTTTGGGCTTGCGGCATCTACTCTGTTCCCAATATTGGTGATGGGTGTGTTTTCAACGCGCATTAACGATAAGGGCGCGATTGCAGGCATGGTTTCAGGCTTGTTGGTTACCTCGTTCTATGTGGCACAGCATAAGGGTATATTCTTTATCCCCGGCACATCATTCATGATGGGCATGCCACAAAATTGGTTCTTTGGCATTTCGCCAAACGCCTTTGGTGTTGTGGGCGCGCCTGTCAACTTTTTGGTTGCCTATGTGGTTTCTCACCAAACCGAAGACGTACCACAAAATATTAAAGATTTGGTGTTCAATATTAGAAGACCATAATATTTATAAACTGATAAAAAAGGGCTTGGCTGGTGATTGCTAAGCCTTTTTTTTACGGATAATCATAAAAAAATATTATCACTGTTTTTTGTTTGACAATAGTGATGTTAAGGTTGGCGTGATTGATAATGTGCCATTCTATATGAAAGGGGACCAATATAAAACATGGCAACATACTGACCTTATCATTGATGCGGTAAGTGGCAATGGTGGCATGTTCTCACTTGATAATGGCACGGGACAGCGTTTTTTAACCCGTTCAGAAATTTGCGCCATATAATCTAATACTTATATAATATTTTCCTGATACTTATTAGGCAATTATGCAAAAAATTGTCAAATTATTTCATAAACTCTTGCTTTTTAATGAAAGATTTGGCAGGCTACCGCTTCCAGTATATTAATATATTCAATAGGGAGGTAGCTAATGGATAAAGAATATTGGCAAGAGAATCTTAAACTTATCAGAAATTGTCTGATAGTTTGGTTCGTATGTTCATTTTTATTTGGCATTATCATGGTTGATTTACTCAACCATATTCGTTTAGGCGGTTACGGTTTAGGCTTTTGGTTTGCCCAGCAGGGGTCAATCGTGGTTTTTGTGGTCATCATTTTTTACTATGCACGTCAAATGGATAAGCTAGATGCAAAATATGGTTTTGATAAAAAAGAGGGAGACAAAGAATGACTTTAACAGGAATTACCTATCTGGTTGTTGGCTTCACCTTTGCGCTTTACATTGGCATTGCCTTTTTGTCTCGCGCATCAAGCACATCAGAATTTTATGTCGCAAATAAGGGGGTTAATCCTATCTTAAACGGCATGGCAACGGCGGCTGATTGGATGTCGGCAGCTTCCTTCATTTCGATGGCAGGGCTGATTGCATTTTTGGGCTATAGTGGTGCACAATTCTTAATGGGTTGGACGGGTGGCTATGTGTTATTAGCACTTGGTTTAGCGCCTTATTTGCGTAAATTCGGCAAATTCACCGTATCTGAATTTGTTGGCGAGCGTTTCTATTCGCCAACAGCGCGAATGGTGGCAGTGTTCTGTCTTATCATGGCATCAATCACCTATGTGATTGGGCAGATGAAAGGGATTGGCGTTGCGTTTTCTCGCTTCTTGGATACCAGCTATGAATTTGGTCTGTTTGCGGGTATGGGCATTGTTGCCGTCTATGCGCTAATGGGCGGTATGAAAGGCATCACCTATACGCAAATCGCGCAATATGTGATTTTAATTTTCGCTTATACCATCCCTGCGATTTTCATATCTTTGGTGTTAACGGGCAACCCGATACCGCAATTAGGCTTAGGCAGTGAATTGGTTGGCACGGGTGAAAGCTTGCTAGATAAATTAGATAAAACTCTGATTGATTTAGGCTTTGCCGCTTATACTGAAAATCCGCCATCACGGCTTAACTTTTTTGCTTATACATTAACATTAATGATTGGCACTGCGGGCTTACCGCATGTGATTATGCGCTTTTTCACTGTGCCAAATGCACGTGCGGCGCGTTATTCAGCAGGTTGGGCATTGCTATTTATCTCTATCCTCTATCTTACAGCACCAGCTGTGGGTGCGATGGCACGGTTAAATCTGATTAACACGGTACAAACAGGAGAGATTGGCGAACCTGATACAAATATGGTTTATGCTGAACGTCCGAATTGGATGAAAAATTGGGAAACTACTGGTTTGCTAAAATTTGAAGACAAAAACGGCGATGGCATGATTCAATATTATAACGATAAGAATCCTGAAATGCAGGCGAAAGCTGACGAGTTTGGCTGGGAAGGCAATGAAGTGGTTAAAATTGACCGCGACATTATGGTGCTTGCCAATCCTGAAATTGCTAGCTTACCTGATTGGGTTGTGGCTTTGGTGGTTGCTGGCGGTTTAGCGGCGGCATTATCAACAGCGGCAGGCTTGCTATTGGCGATTGCATCGGCGATTTCGCATGATTTGCTGAAAGGTTTCTTACGACCAAATATCACTGAAAAGCAAGAGCTGAATGCAAGTAGATTGGCAATGTTAGGCACAATTCTTGTGGCTGGCTGGCTGGGGTTAAACCCACCGGGTTTTGCGGCAGGCACGGTGGCAATCGCCTTTGGGCTTGCGGCATCCAGTCTGTTCCCAATATTGGTGATGGGTGTGTTTTCAACGCGCATCAACGATAAGGGCGCGATTGCAGGCATGGTTTCAGGCTTGTTGGTAACCTCGTTTTATGTGGCACAGCATAAGGGTATATTCTTTATCCCCGGCACATCATTCATGATGGGCATGCCACAAAATTGGTTCTTTGGCATTTCGCCAAACGCCTTTGGTGTTGTGGGGGCACTTGTCAATTTTGCAGTTGCCTATGTGGTTTCTAACAAAACTGAAGAGGTACCACAACATATTAAAGATTTGATATTAAATATCAGAAGACCATAATCTTTAAGCAGATATAAATAAAGGGCTTGGTGATGATTGCCGAGCCCTTTTTTTTGGGTTAAGCGCAAAAAAGATGAGCGTTGCTTGTTATTTGGTAACATTATTGCTTGCTTATGCTAAATAATGCTACTGATTAATTAACGAAACAATGATAAAAATATCACATATCCTAAAATTATTATTACCGATTGTCGTTATGGTGAGTTTTTCTAACTTTGCTAAAGCACAAGTGATAGATTATAATGCACCGAAAGATAAAAATTGGTGGGTGATGGCAGGTCTGGGTAATATTTCACATAATTTGCATCATGGTTTATATACGGCAAGATGGGGGGCAGATGTTCATGCTGATACAAAAGTGCAGAATTTATATCTTGGCGTTAGTTATGGTCGTGTTTTTCGCTATGGCAATAGTAAAGAAATTAATATCGATATCGGTTACAGCTATTTGGGTAGCATTAAATATAAGCTCTCACATCCTGATTTTCCTAATTGGGGGCCTAAAGATAAATTAACGGTTACCGCATTAGAAAGCTCATTGTTGTTATATTACGGAAAAATTAGAAAAAACAGACCGCATATGATAAGAATTGGCTTTGCTTTTCCTAATGTGGAGAATGAAATTATTCATGCTGATGGTTCAACCGAGAATGATAGCAATTTTTATAGTGAAGCTGGGCCATTACTAGGATATGGTATTCGGCTTGGTAATATCATGCTTGAATATAAAATTTATATGATTTCCTTTGGTTCGCAATCGCGATTATTTGAAGGGCGGCGGGGTGATTTTAGTAATGGCGCTTATGTGCTTTTAGCAGGTTATCGGTTTTAATGCCATTTTTGATGGTGCGTTAATCATATGAAATTGTGGCGTAAAAAGCTTTTGTTTTTTCGTTAAACTTATCGAATCTGTCAAAATGCTCATCAAACTTATTGATAATATGTTTACGTTGCCGATTTAATGCAAAAATTGCTCGTGGTGGTGTCTCTTTTGCGAATTTAGAGTCAATTTCTTGCAATCGTAAACTTAATTTCATACCTTCTAATGTAAGTTCATTATATGTGACATCTATTTTTGTTAGTTTTATTGTTTCTTGATGGTTTGCCTCATTCAAACTATTCGCTTGAGTGATATGGTGTAAAAATTGTTGACGCGCTACGACATATTGCTGTTGGCATCTGACTGATTCTGCGGATACATTTATAAAATCGCATGTAACATAACTCTCTGGTGCAGAAATTTCATCTTTAATATAAATATTAAAAAGGAAAAACAGGTGAATAAAAAAAACATTAAAAACAAGATGATAGCGCATGATACCTCAAAAATATAGTGCCAAAAAAATAGTAATTGCCCCATACTCATTTGACAGAATAAAACATATCACTCTAAATCACAAGAGGAATATTACCGCGTGAGTTTCTTATAACGGAACCGTTCAGTTTCATTCTCATCTATGCCCAGCCGTTTTTTGCGGTCAGTGATATAGAATTGATAATTGCCCTCGAACCAAGTGGTTTTGGCATCGCCTTCAAA
>JAHZMA010000019.1 GCA_022599575.1 Alphaproteobacteria bacterium
ACAAAAAAGCCAATATTATCATGGACAGAGGTGAATCTTCTGGTGCTACCACCCATGCTTGGCACTTTTCTATCCCAGATAATTTCATTCATCATCGGCATTTTGGTTTTAATAAAGGAAAATATTTCAGGTGAGTATTGCCATGTCAGAAATATATAAAACGAACCCGTTATTTTAAGTTTAGGAATTGCTTTTTCAATCCAATTTTGCGTCCATTGCAAATAATCATCAGCTGCCATCTTATCGGAATCATTGCCATAATCCTTGCCCAGACAATAAGGCGGGTCGGTCACAATAAGATCTATTGACTCATCAGCAATTCTATCTAACCCCGTCAGGCAATCTTCATTATATAAAGAATATGTCATACTATTTTACTTTCTACCCTCACCATTTTCCTTATTTATTTAATTATAATGATATTACACCATAAAAATAATCATATTTTAGTCATATCATAGCTTTATAAGTTGCAAGCGCGTTATTTTTTGCTTATTGTTATGCGAAACCATGCTGAGCTGATATTATCGCCAGCATATTTTAACATAGCAGGAGACATGAATTGCGTTTTCATCATCTTAAAACACAAAAAATAATCATTCATCTTTTCACGGTATTATTTTTAATTTTAATTCCCTTAAAGATATTTGCCCAAGATAATGCTGATACCATCATCACCTATCGGCAAAGCCTCATGTATAATTTACAGCGCAACCTTAATAGCATTTCTGAAATCCTTAAAGGCAATATTGACCAACAAAGCCATCTTGCAGGGCTTGCTTCTATTCTTAACATCAGCGCCAGCTATGCACCTGATGCGTTCAAGCAAAAAGTGCCTAATAATGGTAAATCCAAATCCAAACCTAATATTTGGCAAAATCAAGATGATTTTAATTTAGAAATGCAATCGCTTATCCGCGAAACAGCAGAGTTGGTGAAATTAGCCGAATCGAATGATATTAAGGCTTTTAGCGCGCAATTAGGCGTGGTTGGCAAAAATTGTGCATCTTGCCATAAAAAATATAAAAATCGTTAACATTCTTTTGTTAACATCATTTTTGGGCTTTGTTGAGGTAGCTATTTGCATAGATTTAGACCAATCGTAGCCGCTCAAGGCTTAATGACAATCATTATCGGGCTTACTATGCTGTTACCGACAATGGTAGATTTTTATCTTGATTCGCCTGATAAATATGTTTTTCCCATCAGTGCTGGCATTGTGATGCTTATTGGTGTCATTTTAGTATTGGCAACATTTACGACCGAACGACAAAAAATGTCTGGCAAATTCGCTTTTTTGCTCACCGTATTATCATGGATGACACTGCCCGCTTTTTCAACAATCCCTTTTTTAGTATCATCAGCTGACCTCTCTTTCACCGATGCCTATTTTGAAACTGTCTCAGCAATCACCACCACTGGTTCAACTATTTTAACCGATTTAGATAACACCGATAGTGGCCTGTTATTATGGCGCTCATTATTGCAATGGTTTGGTGGTATTGGTATTATTGTGATGGCGATTGCGATTCTGCCCTTATTACAAATTGGTGGCTTAAATCTATTTCGCATGGAATTTTCTAACACGATGGATAAAACATTGCCCCGTGCTGCCCAGCTAGTGATGTGGATTTCAATTTGTTACGTTGCATTATCAATGATTTGCGCGATTCTTTACAGCCTATTAGGCAATATGAGCGGTTTTGATGCCATCAATCATGCCATGACCACGATGGCAACTGGCGGTTTCAGCACCCATGATGCGTCAATTGGCTATTTTAATGACCCGATTGTTGAAATGATTGCGATTATTTTTATGATTTTTGGTTCACTGCCTTTCGTGATTTATCTTAAAGTTATTTTGTTACGACGCTATGATGCTTTATTAAACGAGCAGCAAGTGCGCTGGTTTTTTATGTTACTGGCAATTTTTATCACATTAATGGCACTTAATTTATGGGCAGGTGAGCAATATTCATTATTGGAAGCATTGCGCCTTACCACATTTAATGTAACATCAATTATGACAGGCACTGGCTATGCAACAGATAATTATTCTATCTGGAGCACTGGCGCTCAACCATTATTTTTTGTGATTATGTTTATTGGCGGTTGTGCGGGTTCTACCACTTGCGGGTTGAAAATGTTTCGCATCATCGTGTTATTTCAAAGCATACGCCTACAGATAAAACAGATGATGCAACCGCATGGTATTTTTCTACCCACCTATAATGGGCGTCCTCTGCCCAAAGATATTGGTGAGACCGTGATGAGTTTTTTCTTTCTTTATATTATGACTTTCGCTTTTTTTGCGATTTTATTAAGCTTTACTGGTTTAGATTTTGTTACCGCGATTTCAGCATCAGCCACTGCTATTGCCAATGTGGGACCGGGTTTAGGCGATGTAGTGGGGCCAGCGGGTAATTTTTCATCACTTACCGATAGTGCAAAATGGATTATGATTATCGGCATGTTATTAGGGCGTTTAGAATTTTTTACGCTTTTGGTATTATTAAGTAAGAATTTTTGGAAATAAGGAACTATTTTATGCAAAATGTTAATGATATTCGCACTGTTTTTTTAGATTATTTTATCAAGCATCAGCATCTTAATATTGCGTCATCATCCTTAGTGCCAGAAAATGACCCGACCTTGATGTTTACCAATTCGGGCATGGTGCAGTTTAAGAATATTTTCACGGGCGAGCAAAAACGCCCTGCACCTTGTGCGGTAACCGCGCAAAAATGCGTACGCGCAGGCGGTAAACATAATGATTTAGAAAATGTTGGTTATACGGCGAGGCATCATACTTTTTTTGAAATGTTAGGTAATTTTTCATTCGGTGATTATTTCAAAGAAAATGCGATTGAAATGGCGTGGAATCTTATTACCAAAGAATATGGCTTGCCGCCCGAAAAATTATTGGTCACGATTTACCATGATGATGAGGAAGCGGCATCATATTGGAAAAAAATTGCACATTTAGATGATAGACGCATCATTCGCATCAATAGCGACGATAATTTTTGGCGGATGGGTGATACTGGACCTTGTGGCCCTTGTTCGGAAATTTTTTATGATCATGGCGAGCATATTGCAGGCGGCCCACCCGGTAGTCCTGAGGAAGATGGCGACCGTTTCATTGAAATCTGGAATCTGGTGTTCATGCAATTTGAGCAAATATCCAAAGATAAACGTATTAATTTACCAAAAACATCGATTGATACGGGCATGGGTATTGAGAGGATTGCGGCGATTTTGCAAGGCAAGCATGATAATTATGATATTGATATTTTCCAAAATTTAATCAGAATTATCTCTGATTTACTGCAATCTGACCCTACACAGAATCAAGCTAGCCACAAGGCGATCGCCGACCATATTCGCGCCATTTGTTTTTTAATTGCCGATGGTGTGTTGCCATCAAATGAAGGGCGCGGCTATGTGTTGCGAAGAATCATGCGCCGTGCCATGCGCCATGCCCATTTGATTGGCGGGCGCGAGCCATTTTTATACCAACTCCCCCATCATATGACCGAATTAATGGGCGGACATTATATTGAGCTAAACCGTGCCGAACATCTGATTCGCGAGATCTTAAAAAGTGAGGAAGAGCGTTTTCAAGATACATTATCACGCGGGCTTAAAATTTTAGATGATGAAATTAATCCGATGAGCAAGGGCGATAAATTATCAGGCGAGATTGCGTTTACGCTTTATGACACGTACGGTTTTCCACTGGATTTAACCGCCGATATTTTGCGTGGACAACAATTAGAGCTTGATATGCAAGGGTTTGACCGCGCCATGCAAGAGCAAAAACAGCGCGCCCGTGCCGCTTGGAAAGGGTCGGGCATGGATAAAACCAATAAAATTTGGTTTGAGCTGAAAGAAGAAACTCCCGCCACAGAATTTTTAGGCTATCATAACGACCATAATGAGGCGGTTATTTTGCATCTGGTGAAAGATGATAAAATCACGGATATATTGCAAGCGGGTGATGAGGGAATTATCATTGTGAATCAAACCTGTTTTTATGGCGAATCGGGCGGACAAATTGGTGATAGCGGTATTATCAACAATGGCGATAATCAATTTATCGTGCGTGATACCCAAAAATCTTTAGGGTTATTTCTACATTATGGCGTGATGCGAAAGGGTAATTTAACCAAAAATGATGCTGTTCATCTTATCATTGATAAAGAAAAACGCAATAAATTAAAGCGTCATCATTCGGCTACTCATTTATTGCATCAATCTTTACGCAATCATTTAGGCACACATGTGGCGCAAAGCGGTTCACTGGTGGCGGATAATCATTTGCGATTTGATTTTAGCCATCACCATGCCATTGATAGTGAAAATTTACAAAAAATTGAACGCGAAGTGAATCGTGAAATTCTCAATAACAGCCCCATTACCACGATTGTAACCAGTAAAGAAACCGCAGTGAAAAATGGTGCGCTTGCCCTATTTGGCGAAAAATATGATGATGAGGTGCGGGTGGTGAGTATGGGTGCCCCAACAAGCGATAATCGTACCTATTCGGTTGAATTATGTGGTGGCACGCATGTGAGTAAAACTGCTGAAATCGGCTTGTTCAAAATTTTGCATGAATCGAGTATTGCCGCAGGTGTACGTCGTATCGAAGCTGTATGTGGCGAGGCATTATATGACCATATTCAAAAAATTGATACCATTACCAAAAATAGTGCCGATATTTTAAAAACTGGCATTGAACAAGTGCCAAATCGCCTCTCATTGATGCAACAAAAATTGAAAAAAATTGAAAAAGAAAATCAAGAATTGCGTCGTAAATTATCTCTCAGTCAAAGTGATAGCAAGGCAATCATGGTGGGTGAGATCGCGGTGATGATGCGCACATTGGATTGTTCGCCTAAAGATTTGAAAATTCTTGCCAAAAATCTTCATGATAGTGTGCAGCAACCTTCTATTGTAATATTAGGCACAATGTTTGATGATAGGGTATCAATGATGGTGAGCGTAACAGAATCGCTGACCACAAAATATGATGCGGCAACATTAATCGCAATTGCCGAACCCATCATTGATGGCAAAGGTGGTGGCAAAAAAACATTGGCACAATCGGGTGGCAAAAATATCAGCGCACTGAATGATGCACTTAACGCGATTGTTGATAACCTCAAAGAAGTGTGATGAAAATTTTAGGCATAGAATCCTCATGTGATGAAACCGCGATTGCGGTGATTGATGATACAAAAAAAATTTATTGTGATGCGGTTTTTTCGCAAATTAATTTGCATCAACTTTATGGTGGTGTTGTGCCTGAAATTGCGGCGCGATCGCATCTGGAAATTATCCATGATTTTACCAAAACCAGCCTTGAACGCCATGATATAGATTTAAATCAGCTTGATGCCATTGCCGTTACATCGGGTCCAGGGTTGATTGGTGGATTGATGGTTGGCGTTAATTTTGCCCAAACATTAGCGCATTTGCTCAATATTCCCTGTTACGGTATCAATCATTTGGAAGGTCATGCGCTTTGTGTACGTTTAAGCCATGATATTGCTTTTCCTTATCTTGTGTTGCTGGCATCGGGCGGGCATTGCCAAATTCTTGCCGTACGCAATGTTGGCGATTATGTGCTTTACGGACAAACATTAGATGATAGTGCGGGCGAAACTTTTGATAAAATTGCCCATCTGCTAGGGCTTGCCTATCCGGGTGGCCCTGAAATTGAAAAAATCGCGCAATATGCTGATACTGTGATAGAATTGCCACTGCCACTTACCAATCAGCAAAATTGTAACTTTTCTTTTTCTGGTTTGAAATCGGCGATTCGACGCAAAATATTGGCAGAAAAATCCGATGCCGAATCAATGACAAAAGGGGTGTTAAGCCAACAAAAAATTGCCAATTTTGCCTTTAGCCTGCAACAAAATATTGCTGATATTTTTAGCAACCGCTTAACCCATGCTTTGGCGCGTTTTAACGAAGAATTTAATATCACAAACCCAATCATTGCACTGGTGGGCGGGGTGGCTAGCAATAAGGTGATTCGACAAAAACTGAGCGATTTTTGTAAATCAGAACAGGCGCGTTTGGTGTGTCCGCCACAAAATCTATGCACCGATAATGCCGCCATGATTGCTTGGGCAGGGATTGAGCGCATCACAGCAAATAACGCCAGCACTGATTTAACGCTTTACCCTAGAAATCCTTTATGAGGCTTCTATGTCAATAAGTCAGCACAGAAAAATAGCAATTTTAGGTGCGGGTGCGTGGGGCACAGCGATTGCGGCCACTGCTGCACGTACACAGAATGAAAACTCTCAAGGCAAAATCTTATTATGGGGCAGAGACCAAAACGCGGTCAATAATATCAATCAGCACCATCAGCATCCCGATAAATTAGGTGAGATTTTATTACCAGAAAATCTTTATGCGACACATGATATTAATGACGCCATTACCGATGCCGATATTATCTTTTTAGTGATTCCAACTCAAAAAATGCGCGGATTTTTACAAAATTTACCAAAAATTTCTGCAAAAACAATATTGGTCAGCTGTGCCAAAGGGTTAGAACAAGAAAAATTACAATTACCGCATCAAATCATCAAAAATTATTTTGATAATATATGCCTATCACTGTCAGGCCCTAATTTTGCAAGTGAAATTGCCGCCAATAAACCAGCTGCCACCATCATTGCTGGCACTGATAAACCAGCCATCGAATCGGTGATGCAAAGCCTGAATCACGAAAAATTTCGTCCCTATTATCATTTTGACCAAATCGGGTTAGAGGCGGCGGCGATTGTAAAAAATGTGGTGGCGATTGCCTGCGGTATCATTGCCGCCCTAGAATTGGGTGATAATGCCCGTGCCGCCTTAATCACCCGTTCAATCGCTGAAATGGCGCGGTTTGTAGAAAATTTTGGCGGTAAACGCGAAACAATTTACGGATTAGGCGGTATTGGTGATTTAATGCTGACATGCGGGTCACGGCAATCGCGCAATATGTCATTTGGTTATGATTACGCCAAAGGCTTGATTGATATGCAAGAATTTTTGAAAAATGATACCAAAACCGTCGCCAAAAAAACTGTGGAAGGTGCGTTCAGTGCCAACGCAATTTATCAATTATCCCCCGATTTAGACTTACCGATTTGCCATGCCATCTATCGGTTGCTCTACCAAAATGCCAATATTAACGACATTATTAACGGTTTTTTTAGCCGCCCCTTAAAATCCGAATAGCAAGTTTAGCCGACAACAATTTCCAGCAATAAATGCTTCGCCTCCATATTGCCAAGCAACGGTTGCCATTTGACTTGCCACTCAATATCCAGAGTCTGCCGATAGATTTTTAGCAATTTACCCCGTTGCCATTTATTTGCCTGCATCGCCAGCGAATCTTTCAGCTTAAAGAAAATTGGTGGTCTTAATTGTTCAATTACCTGCCGAATATTCTGCCGATTATCGGCACTGATTTGCTTAATTTCGGTCAATAACACAATATGGCGGCGCACCGCCAATAATGTTGGAATCGATTCTATCTCATCAGACTGTAACAAATGCTCCATTTTTTGCCTGTCACCTGCAAAAATCGCATAAATCAATTCACTCATTTGCAATTGCTGATGCTCGCCTATCAAACATTGAATATCATATGATGTTACATTTTGCGCGCCTTGCTTGAATAACAGCAATTTTTCAATTTCTTGGTCGATTCTATATGAATCTCCCTTTACCTTTTGCACGAATAATTGCGTGGCATCATTATCAATTGTGAGATTTTCTGCCTGTAATTTTTGCTGTAATAATGTGACGATTTCTCTATTTTCTGGCGGATAGCACGCCATTATCGCACAATGTTCAGCTTTTTCAAAAAATTTACGTAATTTTGATGTGGGGGTGAGGTTATGGGCGATTATCAGTAAATGATTGACTGATTCAATCTGTTTTTCCAATAATGACACCAGCTGATTTTGCAATTTAACCGATAGGGAATCGCGACAATCTAGCAAAATCAGTTTCGAATCAGCAAATAATCCAACACTATTGAGTGCATCATGTAATAAAGCGGATTGTTTTTCCAATTCCTCGCTGTTGATTTTTTCTATTCTATCACCCCATAATGCCGTTATTTTTTCAGCGATGCCATAGGCTTTGCCTTCATCAGCACCATAAAGCAGATGAAAACATTGTTTTGCTTTTATCAATTGCGCTTGATTCTTATAAATCATCTCGTTTCATCACGGCTAAAAAATGGTTTTGAATATCAAACACAATCTGCCGTGCCAATTGTTGAATCGCGCGCTCGATTGCCGCTTGTTTTGATTTTTGTTGTTGCTGCTCACTGCCCTGAACACTATAGCGGCTTTGCTGTATTGCGCTAGATTGATATAAAATCTCATCAGTATCAGCGCGATACAGCGTAAATGAAGCCTTTGCCTGATATGAGTTTCGCCCAACAAGCGCAATGTTTTTCGTGGTAAAATTCACTCTTAAATCATAATTATGCGGTGCTTTTTTTTGCAATGAATTAAGCGCCGCTTCAAGTGTTTGCTGTAATAATTGCCCTTGCACATCATTAAGCTGTAACACTTTGACTTGTCGCAATAATTGCCAAACATTTTGCTCGCGCGTGATGGTATCTTCCACCACTGGCGAACAACTTGCCAATAACAATAATATGGCTAAAATTCGTATCATCATATGATTAAATTTAGAATTTTATTCGGCACATAAATCACTTTCTTAATGTCAGCGTCACCAATGGCGTTTTGCACCGTTAGCAATGTCAACGCCACACTCACTGCCTCATCTTGCGAAATATTGACAGCAACATCAACATTGCCACGCATTTTACCCTTAACCTGCACGGGCAGATTTATCTTATCGGCGATAATAAAGCTTTCATCATAATCCGGCCAAACCATTTCTAATAAAGTCGAATCGCCTATTTTTTGCCATAATTCTTCGGTGATATGCGGGATAAACGGATTAAATAACCGCACCAATATCTGTAAAGCATGATTGCCAAAAACCTTATCAGCATCATTGGTTGGTTGATAATGTTGCAAAAAATTGCTTAATTCGCGCAGACGCGCCACTGCCCGATTAAAATGATATTTTTCAATATCTTGTCCCACTTGTTTGATTGTTTGGTGCAATAATTGTCGTAATTTTTTGCCATCTGCACTTAACTCGCTACCATACTTTGCCTCGTCATAATCGAACATATCAGCATGATATTTGTCCGTTATCAGCCGCCATAGCCGATTCAAATAACGCCATGCGCCTTCCATGCCCTCTTCGGTCCATTCAAAATCGCGGTCGGGCGGTGAATCAGATAATGCAAATAGACGAATCGTATCCGCGCCGTAAACATCAATAATATGTTCGGGGTCGACCACATTTTTCTTGGATTTGCTCATTTTTTCAACGCGCCCAGCGATGATTTCTTCACCTGTTTCTTTATGATATAATTTGCCATCATCAGATTTTTCAACCAGATGCGCGAATTCCCATTTGCCAGTTTTTGCCGATTTATAAGTGCGATGGCACACCATGCCTTGCGTATACAATCCCGCAAACGGTTCTTGCAAATTTTCAACATAGCCGCATTCATGCATGGCGCGCATGAAAAAGCGCGAATAAAGCAAATGCAGAATCGCATGTTCTACACCGCCAATATATTGTTGCACTGGCAACCATTTATTAATTTTTTCTAATGATGCAGGCGCATCTGGATTATGCGGGTCGCAAAATCGTAAAAAATACCATGATGATTCCATGAAAGTATCAAATGTATCGGTTTCGCGTTTGGCAAGTTTGCCACATTTTGGACAATCCACCTTGCCCCATGTTTCGTGCCTATCTAACGGGTTTCCTGCCTTATCAAACGATACATCATCGGGCAGTGATACTGGTAAATCTTGTTTTGGCACTGGCACAATACCGCAATCATCGCAATGAATCATCGGCACGGGACAACCCCAATAGCGTTGCCGTGAGACTCCCCAATCGCGTAAGCGCCATGTGGTTTTCATGCGCCCTTTTGCATCTTTTTCTAATTTGGCAATCGCCGCATCGATGGCTTGTGGCACATCAAGCCCGTTTAAAAAATTGGAATTAATCAGCACACCATCGCCTGTATAGGCTTTATCGGTAATCTCTATCTTATCATCTTCTTTGGCGCCTTTCGGCATAACCACTTGGGTAACGCCTAAATCATATTTGAGGCAAAAATCCAAATCGCGCTGGTCATGTGCAGGGCAGCCAAAAACCGCGCCCGTGCCATATTCCATTAACACGAAATTGGCGATATAAACGGGTAATTGCTCAATATTATTATTAGCATCAGCAAAAGGGTGAGTCGCCGTGATATTGGTTAAGAAGCCCTTTTTTTCTTGTTTTTCCAATGCCGCTTCATTGGTGGCACTGCGCGCACATTCGGCAATAAATTCTGCCGCTTGTGGATTTTCTTTAGCAATCTTATCAGCTATCGGATGTTCGGGCGAAATCGCGATAAATTTTGCACCATAAAGTGTATCAGGGCGGGTAGAGAAAACAGTCAATGATTGGTGATTCGAATCACCCTCACCTAAAGAATCAATAAGCGCAAAATCAATTTCAGCACCCACCGAACGCCCAATCCAATTTTGTTGCATCAATTTTACTTTATCAGACCAATTTTCAAGATTTTGCAATTCATTCAGCAAGGATTCGGCATATCGGGTAATTTTGAAAAACCATTGATGAAGCTGTTTCTTTTCAACCAAAACCCCCGAACGCCAGCCTTTGCCGTCAATCACCTGTTCATTGGCAAGCACTGTATTTTCCACAGGGTCCCAATTCACCCATGATTCCTTGCGATAGGCAAGCCCTTTAGCATAAAAATCGATAAACATTGCTTGTTCATGTTTGTAATAATCGGGGTCGCAAGTAGCGAATTCACGGCTCCAATCCAATGAAAAACCCAGCAATAATAATTGCTGTTTCATGGTGGCGATATTTTCTTGCGTCCATTGTTTGGGGTGGGCATTATTATCAAAAGCGGCATTTTCAGCGGGCAAGCCGAACGCATCCCAGCCCATAGGGTGCAACACCTCGTAACCAGCGGCACGGCGATAACGCGCCACCACATCGCCCATCGTGTAATTCCTCACATGCCCAATATGAATTCGCCCCGATGGGTAAGGAAACATTTCTAACACATAATAGGGTGGCTTTGCCGAATCATCATCAACGGCAAATGATTGATTTTCCTGCCAATAATACTGCCATTTTTTTTCAACGGCACGAAACGGATAATTTTCACCCATTTTTTAGTTTTGCGCCCCCGCCCCTAATGAGAAAAAGCGTAATTCACGCGCACGGGTAAGAATAGAATCCTTAAATTGTTGCGTGGTTTCATCAGAAACTGGCGCGCTCTGCCATTGTGAGCCATTTCTAACCTGCTTAAATAAAGCCACATTCAGCGCATCGGCGCGCAACACTGTGCCACTCATCGTGATATTGGCTTTGTAACGTTGGTTTGGCTGTTCTGGCAAAGCATGCCATTCGGTGATAATTACCCCGCCCACCGCATCGACTTGGCTCAGCGGCATGAATGAGGCAACATCCAAACTGGCAGTCCATAAATAGCGGTTAACCTGCACTGTGCCCCCAAATGAATTGCCTGCGAATAAATTTGTGCTATCGCGTCCTGATTTATCCTTATCGGGTGCGAATAGACTTTTTTCACCGCCGAATCTGCTTTGCTCAGCATAGCCATATTTTTCGCGCTGTTCTTTTGATAGGGTTTCTTCAAAAGTTGTTGGCCGCACATTGCAAGCGGTGAGCAATAACAGGCAAGCGAATAATGAGAATGATATTTTGGGTAAGTGTTTCATAGGTTATCAATGCCAAAATGGCTATTGATTGTCAATATATATGTGATTTTTATGTGATGGGAGGGTGAGAGTTTTTTGTAGGGGCTTGCGCCCCCTGCAATATGGATTCCCCCCTTATCCCCTCTTGAAAGTTAGCAAGGTTCGCGCTTGTACCGTTGGCGCACTCACCTTACCGATTGTACTATCGTGGGGACTGGCACGGAATGACGGTGGAGGTGAGGGGGTGAGAATTTTTTGCAACATCTTCTCTTTTTCGTCGTTCCCTGCCAATGGCGAAGCCATTGATTAAGACAGGGAATCCATATGGGCGACTTTTGTCGCCTCCAGAATCGGGGGGTGCGAAATTCAGTTACATCAGACTATCGGATAAATCCAACCATTGTAGATTATCTTTTTCAATCAACTCTATTTTCCATTGACGATTCCATTTTTTGAGTTGCTTTTCCCTGATAATTGCCACTTCTATTGTTTCATGTTGTTCGTAATAAACCAGTAAACTAATATTGTATTTTTTAGTAAATCCCTCCATTACACCACTTTTATGCTCATGGATTCGTTGTACAATATCGCCTGTTACACCTATATAAAGTGTGCCATTTTTTTTACTGGCAAGTATGTAAAGACAAGGGTGTTTCACTATTGCTTTCCTCAATTTTGGCTCATATTAAAATAACGCGTGAGGTATTTCTTTGCAAGTGTAGATTGATGACAAGGGGGCTTTTTGAAAGCGAGGCTTTGCCTCGCCAATGTGGATTCCCTGTCTTTTACGATGCCCTATCGGGACATCGGCAGGGAACGACGAAATGGGGGGTTTTTTGAAAGCGAGGCTTTGCCTCGCCAATATGGATTCCCCCCTTATCCCCTCTTGAAGGTTAGCAAGGTTCGCGCTTGTACCGTTGGCGCACTCACCTTACCGATTGTACTATCGTGGGGACTGGCAGGGAACGACGAGGGTGGGGCATCGAAAGAAAAAGGGGGAAGCTAAAAATAACTTCCCCCCTTAAAAAGTTTTCAAATTTTTACAAATTAGAAGCTAATTGTTAGACCAATAATGGCTTCAGAAACAGATTCATAGCCAGCTTCAATATCAATATCAGCACTGCCTGAATGTTGTTCAAAGAATACATTCATGCCATCAGAAACAGTATGTTTCACAGCAATGATCGACGTTGTTAAATCTTCTGCTTTGGCATCTGCTTTTTTATCACTAAAATCTTCAGATGCTTGCACATAAGAAACTGTGCCAGCGCCATAATTATAGCTAACACCAATAGCAGTTTCATTGCTATCCTTATCAGCTAAGGCAGCACCTGTCAATTTGTCGCCTTTAGTGCCAGCTGTTGTAATTTCTGGTGCATCTTTGGTAACAGTTGAAAAACCAACAGTTAATGGACCCGTTGCATAGCGAACAGAAAGCTTAGTGCCAGACCAACTTTCTTCATATTTACCATTTAAACTGTCGGTTGTAAGCCCTTTAACCTCAACACCTCTGGTTTCAGAACCAGATGCATAGCCGATAGTCGCACCAGCAATGGCATAACTAAATGCAAAACCAGTATATTCAGTATTTGCATTGTGAGCGATACCGTCATCATCACGTAAAGAAAATTCTGTTGCACCTTCGGCTAAACCACTTTCTTTTGACGCATCAATTTCAGTATTGCCACCATTGCGACCTAATGTGATTGCTGCCTTAAAGCCAGAAATATTTGGGCTAGTATAAGTAACAGTGTTGCCAGAATCGCTTGTGCCAACGCCAGCATCACCAGCATTATCAATCACATCATCGATGCCTTCTGATGATACTGTAATACCCGTTGCTGAAGGCGCCATAGAACTGGCATTGCCACCCTCATTTGAGAAGCTAACTGTGCCAAAGCCACCAGCGATTGCCGCTGTTGCTTCATCCCATACTGCTGCTACACCAGAATCTTTACCATCAATATGGGTTGCACCCGTGAAAGTTAAGCCTGAATCAGTGGTTTTTTCAGCATTCACAAAGAAGCTGTAATTGCCAGAGGCAAATGTCATGGCATCAGATGCGTTATCAGCACCACTCATCCATACTTTAAATGTGTAGCTACCGCCGGCTGTTACATTCGCCGCATTTGCCGCAGTGGCAAGCATAGAAACGCCAACAATGGCAGAGCTCGCAATTAACAATTTTTTCATCTAAAATCTCCTGAAATTATTGTTTATCAATTATTAACTATCAACCCTGCCCTTAACAAACACATTTAATAATGCTATTTGTAAAAGCCCGATTAATAAGCCATCAAGCGCGCTAATCTTATTTGTTTTTGAAATATATAAAGCACTATCCATGTTTCTATGAAACATTGGCACTTAACATCTCCCAATAACGCATATGACTATATCGCGTGCTAATATGAATATTAATTGAAATGAATAGATTTATCAAGATGTTTTGCATTTATTGCTATCAATAAGCGATAAATATCAGCAAATAACATCTGGTTTTGCTAAATATGTAGCATTTTTGCTACATATTATTGCGTTATATTACAGCGTTTATAGTATCAAGGGGGGTGCGATGCAACTTCTCGGCGGTCATGTCCGTGGGACTGCCCGCCTTGTTGCCAACCCCCCTTGATAATCCCCCCGCTATGCTCAATGCTAGCGGAGGTGCAAATATGAGTAATTAAAACACAGCGGTGCGGGGCGGGGGTGCGACGCAACTTCTCGGCGGTCATGTCCGTGGGACTGCCCGCCTTGTTGCCAACCCCCCTTGATACTATATAATGCGATTAAAACACGCAAAGCCCCCGCTTTTTAGCGGTGGGTGCGGGGGCGTCCTTGCGGTTAGCAAGGTCGCAAAGCCCCCCGCTTTTTAGCGGTGGGGTGCGGGGGCGTCATCGCGTGGCAATGGGCTTATGCTATCATTGCCAAAGCGTATGTCGCAAAGCCCCCGCTTTTTAAAAGCCTCCGCTTTTTAAAAATCCCAATATACCTTATCACCCACCGCGATATTATTGCTATCAGCCTTTCCTGCCTTAATTTCAAGCACAGCAATCACTTTTTGCCCTGAACCAATGGTGGCACGCGATAATGGGGTGGTATGTTTGGCAATATGCACAATCTCGCCTCCTAATTTATAATTGGCTAATTTATAATCGGTGAGAGAATCGGCTAATTGTGAGTTTTTGGACTGATTCTTACCCTTAAGCGGTTTAATAAATAGCATATCTAACGATATATAAGTGTTTTCCATCCACATTGTAACATCAGACGGGCTTTTATAATGAAAAATCATGCCTGCATCATCTGCCAGTTGGGTGCGAAACATCAGTCCGCGCGCTTTTTCGGCGGAGGTGCGTGGATATTCAACCCGAAAAGGCACGATTCCCTGCTGGGTTTCAATCGCCACCCCATAAAATTGTTGCGCCAAACTGGTAGAACTGCCAGTGGTGATGCTGATAATGCTGAATAACACTATAAATAAATAGCGCATGATATGCCTCCGTTCGCTTAATGCTATATATTTAATAATATATATTTTGGCATGGATTTTGTATAGCCATAAGAGCATTAATCAAAGTATCATTCCCTATATCATTCCATAAGGCGACATATTTACAACTTTTGTAGTTAGAGTTGTGATAGATGTCGCGCCTGTACGCGCATCTTATCTAAAACATATCCGTTAACAAAATTACTTGGAATATTATTTAGAAAATTATTAGGAAAATGTTTGGAACACAGATTAATGATTCCACATTATCAATTATCATCAATTATTACTTGGCATTGCAAATGATTCTAAATAGCAATATAAATTGCTAAAATGATACCAATATGGAATCACTATTTTAATCCCACTTTATTATTGCATCAATGCGCTTAAATCAGTTACATTTTTGCATCATCATACAGATTAGGAATCAAGCAGGAAAAATCGCAGATGGAACTTATCAATCAACTGGTAACAGAATTGCAAAACCTACCGGGTTTGGGGCAACGTTCGGCGCGGCGCATCGCGCTATACTTGCTTGCCAAACAGCCTGCACAGCTTGTTACGATTGCGGAATTATTAAAACATGCCCATGATTCTATTACAAATTGTGCTATTTGTGGCAATTTAGGCGAGCAATCGCCTTGCGCTATTTGTCAAGATAGTAAACGCGCAAAAAATATGATTGCTATTGTGGAAAATGTTAGCGATTTATGGGCAATCGAACGCAGCCATTGCTATCATGGCTGTTATCATGTGCTGGGCGGTGTGTTATCAGCGATTGAGGGGGTGGGACCCGAGCAGTTGCGTTTGAATGATTTGCAAAAACGCGTACAGTCATTGATAAAAGAGCAACATAAGATAGAGTTGATTTTAGCCACCAATCTAACAGTTGAGGGGCAGACCACCGCCCATTATATCAGTAAATTATTTTCTGATATGAATGATAATAGTGAAGGGGGTAGTATCAGCATCACGCATCTGGCGCATGGCTTGCCCGCTGGTGGCGAATTGGATTATCTTGATGATAGCACCATTATCACCGCGATTCGCGCCCGTTCGTAAGGTAGAATGATGAGCGATGATGACACAATTTATGCGTTGGCAAGCGGGGCACTACCATCAGCGATTGCCATCATTCGGTTTTCGGGCACACAAACAAAGCAGATTCTGCAACAGCTAAATGCCAGTAACAGCATCAATCACCCGAAGCAAGCGCAATTAACATGGCTGAAATATGATACAGCTATTATCGATCAGGCGATGGTGTCATTTTTTCCTGCGCCCGATAGCTATACTGGCGAAGATTATGCCGAATTCCATCTGCATGGCAGTGTGGCGGTGCTGAATCGACTCTTCGCGATTTTACAAAAGCTTCCTTGCCGTGTTGCCTCTTGCAGATTGGCCCCTTGCAGACTAGCATTGCCCGGTGAATTTACCAAACGGGCTTTCTTAAATGATAAAATCGACCTCACCCAAGCCGAAGCCATTAATGACCTCATCATGGCGCAAAGCGATGCCCAGCATCAATTAGCGGTCAATCAGATGCAAGGAAAATTAGGGCAATATTATCATGATGTGAAGCAACGTTTAATCTATCAGCTTGCCCATATTGAAGCGGCGATTGATTTTGCTGAAGATGAAGATTTTTCCGATAGCGTAACAAAAACGCATATCGCATTACAGGCAATTAATGCTGAGATTGAAACGCATTTAGATGATAATCAGCAAGGCGAGCATATTCGTGAGGGCATAAAAGTCGCGCTGATTGGGCCGCCTAATACTGGCAAATCAACATTGCTAAATTATTTAGCACAAAATGATATTGCGATTACTACGCCGATTGCTGGCACCACCCGCGATATATTGAATGTAAATTTGAATATTGCTGGCTATGCAGTGATTGTTAGCGATAGTGCGGGTATCCGCGATAGTAATGATGAAATTGAGCAAGAGGGTATTAGACGGAGCAAGCAATTGGCAAAACAGGCGAATATTATCATTAATATTGCGGCGATTGATGGCGAGGGCAATATCAGTAGGCTTGATGAGACTTTTGAGGGAAATGTCGATATTTATCTGCTTAATAAAATAGACTTATACCCAAACCATCAACAAAATTCTCACAATATGATTGCGGTTTCATTATTGCAAAATGATGGTTTAGTTGATTTTTTGGGTAAATTGACCGAATTGATTGAATTGAAAATGCGTGATGATAAGCGCGATTCACCCTATATCACGCGGCAACGCTACCGCGATATCTTGTTTCACGTGAAACAAGAGCTTGAATCATCTATCAGATTATGCCATGAGCAATCAACAGAAATAGAATTAATAGCCGAGCATTTGCGCCGTGCCATCATGCAAATGGGCAAACTGACGGGGCATGTTGATGTAGAATCACTGCTTGATATTATTTTTAAGGATTTTTGTATCGGAAAATAGCGCATTCTGCTATGATTTACTCACTATGGAAAATGATTATCAGGTAATTGTAATTGGCGGCGGACATGCGGGCTGTGAAGCGGCGGCGGCAAGCGCACGTGCTGGTGCGCGCACGTTATTAATCACCCATAAAACACAAACAATCGGTGAAATGTCTTGCAATCCTGCTATTGGCGGGGTTGGCAAAGGACATTTGGTGCGCGAAATTGATGCGCTTGATGGCATTATGGGGCGCGCCGCTGATTTGGGTGGTATTCAATTTAGAATGCTAAATCGTTCAAAAGGGCCAGCAGTGCATGGCCCACGTACGCAAGCAGACCGCAAGCTATATCGGCAAGCTGTGCAGAATTTACTTCACACCCAACCGAATCTACATATTCAACAAGGTGAAGTTGACGATTTAGATATTGCCCATCAGCAAATCAAAGGCATTATCCTTAAAGATGGCACAATCATTAGCAGTAACAATGTGATTCTCACCACTGGCACTTTTTTGGGTGGATTGATTCACATTGGTAACAAAACCATTCCAGCGGGGCGAATTGGTGAGCAAGCCAGTTACGGGCTTTCAAAAACATTGGCGCGTTATGATTTTCCGCTAGGGCGATTAAAAACTGGCACCCCACCACGTTTGAAAGCTAATAGTATCGATTGGCGCGATTTAGAGCAGCAACATGCCGATGATGACCCCGTGCCTTTCTCATTCATGACTGAAAAATTGCCTAATAAGCAAATCGCATGTTCTATCACTCATACCAATCAGCGTACCCATGATATTATTCGCGATAATTTGCAACAATCAGCGATTTATTCTGGTCAAATTCAATCGGTTGGCCCACGCTATTGCCCATCGATTGAAGATAAAATTGTCCGTTTTGCAGAGCGTACGCATCATCAGATTTTTTTAGAGCCAGAAGGGTTGAGTAGCGATTTGATTTATCCGAACGGTATTTCGACCGCACTGCCAGAAACAGTGCAAGATGCTTATATTCACTCTATCAAAGGGCTGGAGCATTGTGTCATCGCGCAATATGGCTATGCGGTAGAATATGATTATATCGACCCACGCGCCTTACATTCCACTTTAGAAACGAAACAAATTAACGGCTTATTTCTAGCGGGGCAAATCAATGGCACAACTGGCTATGAAGAAGCAGCAGGGCAAGGCATGATTGCTGGCATCAATGCCGCCAGAACCGCGCAACATCTTGACTCTGCTACATTATCGCGCACCAATTCTTATATTGGGGTGATGATTGATGATTTAACACGGCATGGTACGCAGGAGCCATACCGTATGTTTACCTCGCGCGCTGAATATCGGTTATGGCTACGCGCTGATAATGCTGAAGAAAGATTGCATGATTGGGGCAGTCAGCTGGGCATTATCTCAGAAGCACGCCAAGAAAAATGGCAAAAACATTATCAGGGATTAAAAGAAGCGCGTATCATGGTGCAGCAATTAAAAGCCACACCCCATCAGTTACACAAAATAGGCTTACATGTTACCCAAGATGGTAAAAAACGTGATGCGCTACAATGGCTGGCGCAATCACAGATTAGTTGGCAAAATTTATGTCAGCTTTGGCCCGAATTATCTGATATTGACTCAGACTTTCAGAAAAAATTAGAAATTGATGCGCTTTATGCGGGTTATCTGGAACGGCAAGCACAAGATATTGCCACCTATCAGCGTGATAAAAACATTACGATACCAGAACATCTTGATTTTTCAGTCATTGCCAGCCTCTCTAACGAGATACAACAAAAATTAAAACAGGCACAGCCAAAAAATCTTGCTGATGCCGCCACGATTCAAGGCATCACGCCAGCGGCATTATTAACATTGCTTTATTACCTTAAAAAACAACATTAATGGTGAGCTGATGGTTACGCAACATCGAATCGATGTTTCACATGAAACATTATGGCGCAATGATAAAAAATTGAACGATTTCGTTGCTATCTTCAGTAAATGGAACAAAAAAGTCAATCTTGTAAGCCAGAATGATGCTTCTAACGAGGTTTTATGGCAACGGCATATCAGACAATCTCTGCAATTGATTAATTTTTTTCCACAACATATTGGTGATGAACCATTATTGCTGGGTGATTTAGGCAGTGGCGGTGGATTTCCTTCTTTAATTGCGGCAATTTATTACCAACAGCATTTTAATAATGATGATATTGAGTTTCATTTGATTGAAAGCGACCAGCGAAAAGTGGCGTTTTTACGGGAAGCTGCGCGGTTAACCGATACAAAAATTCATTTGCATCATTGCCGTATTGAAGATTTAAAATTAACAAAAAAGTTTGATATTGTTACCACACGTGCCCTATCAGAATTACCACAATTACTCAAATATAGCGCACCTATCATTAAAGAAACGGGTATTGCTCTCTTCTATAAAGGTAAAAATCATCATCATGAGTTGACGCAAGCATTAAAATCATGGCATATCATATATGAAGTTATTCCACTTTCGGAACAAGATAGCTTTATCATCATTTGTAAGGAGTTTTACCATGATACAAAGTAATTACGATACCAAAA
>JAHZMA010000020.1 GCA_022599575.1 Alphaproteobacteria bacterium
CAATATGATTGGTGGTATTGAAACAAAAAATGCGGATATCCCTAGCAATGGTGATGTTAGTTTTGTTGGCAAAGGGCGCGGTTATTTCAGCCATGTGAGTGCTGATATATCAAGCTATGCCACCATTTTTGATGTTACCACAGAGATTGATTTTTTTGCAAAAACTGTGGATGTTAATAGCACGAATACGCAATGTGCCGATGCTGAAAGTAGCGGTTGTGCGGAAAATCCAGATGCGCTTGATTTTAGCACGCAGGAAACATTCAGTTATGTTATCGGTGATAAGGTTGGTTTTCGTGGCGATGTTGCGCTGAAAGCCGATAGCACATTTACAGGCATAATTGACGCACGGTTTTATGGCACAAAAGCACAGGAACTAGGCAGCATATTTGCGATGCGTGATGAAACGGGTGGCTATTATTATGGCGCATTTGGTGGTGAGCGTGAGGGCGTTGTTGTGCCGAGCGTGTTTAACACCATATTGGGCAATGAAAAGGTAACGTCTAATGTTACCATCAGCACCAACCATGCGTCACTTACCACAGTGGCTGATGATACTTTCACGATGAATGCTTTGGCTGTTTATAAAGATGATGCCATTATTTACACACGGGCACCGAAGCGGGAATGGTCAACATATGCTGATACAGCGCCCGTAACCAGTATCGTCAGGCTGACGGGCTCTGTTGCATCGCTCACTTTTGTTGCTGGCAATGTTTCAGGCGTAACGGCTTATCTGAATGATGCAACTTACACAGCCAACAATGCTGACACCATTGATGTAGAAAGAGGTATGGACTTTTTTGGCTTTGATTCTAATTATATGGCTTATATCGGCTGGAATTTGAAAAAAAACGAGAGCGCGCTTGATAGTGGTAGCCATGATTTAATCGATAACACCTATAGCCGCACAGGTAGCATGATAGCTGGGATTGAAACAGTTGTGGGGGATATGCCAGATTTTGGCGAACAAGTTGAGTTTACGGGCAAAGGGCGTGGTTTTTTCAGCAATCGCACTGAAAGCTATACCACCATTTTTGATGTTACCGCAACAGTTGATTTTATTGGCAATAATGTTAAGATTAAAAGCAGTGGCACATGTGAAATGGTTGCAAATGCTGATTGTGCCGATGAAGGTGCTCATAGAAAAGACGTGCTTAATTTCAGCACTGGTTTTGTTGCCATACCCTATATAAGCAACAATATCAGTGATAATGTTACCACAACCGATGAAGAAGACAGAACCGTTTTATCAGGCACGCTTGATGCAAGATTTTACGGTTATGTTGGGGCTGAATTTGGTGGCACATTTGCGATGAGTGACAGCACTGTAAATAGTGAAAGCTACTATTATGGCGCATTCGGCGCTGAACGCGAGACGCTCATCAATGTTGCTTTTGATACAAAGCAGATTGATGCTCCCGCTCGCCTCAATATTCCATATATTGTAAGTGCGCCTGATATTTCACTTTATCATGCGATTATGAAT
This sequence comes from Alphaproteobacteria bacterium, assembly GCA_022599575.1. Lineage (GTDB taxonomy): Bacteria > Pseudomonadota > Alphaproteobacteria > JABAAW01 > JAHZMA01 > JAHZMA01. Next base: position 1,490 of record JAHZMA010000020.1, read on the forward strand.
ATAGATGGCACAGAAGATAGGCTATTCACCATGAGGGCATTGGCTGTTAATGCCATTGATATCACTGATTATGTGCGCGCACCGGGCGAAGCATGGAACAATTCTGATAGAGATAAAAATGTAGAATTGGCCAGAATTGAGAATTCTTATGCATCGCTTACGATTGATGAAAACGGCAAATTATCTAATATATCGATTGGTGCAAAAAATAATCTTGTTTATACGGCTAATTCGTCGGACCTTAATAGCGATACATTAAGCGGTGAGATTGATAGTGAATTTAATATCAAAACAATCACAATATCGCGCGATGCAAGCCTGTTTGGATTTGCGGCAACTGATATGGTGTATATTGATTGGGAAATTAGCGAGGCTTTGCTTGCAACAGATACCAAAGTGAATGATGTTGAAAAGCGGCATGGCATGATGATAGCAGGTATCGAAACAGATTTTGCGCGTATTCCTATCATAAACCCCGCTGGTCTTGATTCGGTTATGTTTACAGGCAAGGGGCGCGGGTTTTATGGCGATATTGCGGCTGATACTGGCTTCCATACCGTCTTTGATGTAACGGCAATCGTTGATTTTGTTGATAAAGATGTAACAATGAGCAGTGATAACACATGTGAAATCATTGAAAATGCTGATTGCGGGGTTGGCGGTGCAAATCGGAAGGCAGGGCTTGATTTCAGCACTGACGGCTTCATTTATAGCGCTAATGCTATCAGTGTTGATGCCGATGCTGGTGCTAATGCTGGTGCTTTAACAGGTAGGCTTGATGCAAGATTTTACGGTGATGGTGGACATAAATTGGGTGGTACATTTGCGCTTAGTAATGCTGATGGCTATTATTATGGCGCATTTGGCACGCAACGGCTCGCTTTTATTAGCCAATTTAATTTTAACAGCGCATTGCAAAATCCATCGGGACTTGCATCAGTGATTAACACGGAAATAGGCAAAAATGACTCTCACTTATCGCTTCATGCAGTGGCGATTTCTGATGGCACTAATAGTTTTGCGATGAATGCCCTCGCTGTCTATCAAGATAATAACACGCAATATGTGAGAGTGCCGAATAAGGATTGGAACACAGCTGATACCAATCAGAAAGTAAATATAGGTAGGGTAAGTGATGTTGGCGCATCAGTTACTTTCAATGCTGATGGTAATATTTCAAGCGTTACCACATATTTGCCTAGCAATTCTTATATCAATAATAATGCCTATAGTGTTAATATCGCCAGCCCTGAATCTGGCGCAATTATGGTAGAAGAAAATATTGATATCGGCACCCCAAATAATGCGATCAGTGCTGTGATGACTCTGCATAGGGGCGAAGGTTTCTTTGGCTTTAACTCATATTATATGGCATATATTGATTGGCAGGTGGCAAGAAAATTTGCTGATTTAGGTGATGGCACGATTGATAAAAGCTATGATTATAGCGGTGCAATGCTTGCGGGTATAGAGACTGACATTCTCCCATCAACTGGAACATTTGATTTTACAGGCAAAGGGCGCGGTTTTTATCACAATAGCAAAACTGGAATTGGTGGGCAGACCAGATATGATGTTACTGCCAATGTTGTTTTTGGTAGTGGAAATGTTACGATCAATAGTTCGGGCACTGTTAGATGTGATGATGCAGAAGATATTAGCACATGTAGTTCTAACCACAATATTGGTGAATTTTCTACGGGTAGCAGCCCCATATCGTATACAGGCAATAATATGAGTGACATTGTTACCGTCAATATCGGCAGTAATAATTTAACTGGCACGCTTGATGCCCGCTTCTATGGTGAGGTGGCGCAAGAATTAGGTGGCACATTTGCCATGAGCGATAACACATATTATTATTATGGCGCATTCGGGACGCAAAGAATCAATACCAGCTTTGAAAATGTTGGAACCACATTTTTGGGAACGCCAACCAACTTTAATCAACATAGTTTAACAGGATTTAATGATGCAAGCCGTGCAGGCACAACAGGTAATGCCCTGCCAACGACCAGTACGGTGCTAATAACACGATATAATGATAAAAGAATAACAACTGAAAAAATAACTGACGCAGTGGCTGAGTTTGATTTTAATGCTAGTCATAAAATTAGCAGCTTTAAGCTCTATTTTGATGATAAAAAATATACCTTCGATCCTCACCCCTTTCAGCTATATGATTATCAAGCGTTTAGTAACAGCGCCAGTGTTGTTAATGGTGATGCCCCAGATGAATTAAAGATAATTAGAAAAGATCTTACTGATTATATGGCACTGGTTGAATGGAAGATAGGGAAATTTGTTAGTTATGATGCTTACGGTTACACCATCACTGGTTGGGAAACGGATGGCGGTGATATTTCTATCACTGGCATTGCTAACTTTACTGGCAAAGGGGAAGGGCATTATTATTCTGCTAGCAATGATGATGCCGCATATTTTGATGTGATTGCCACTGTTAATTTTAATAATAATAATGTGAGTTTAATCAGCACAAACACATGCAATACTGCAATTGCGAATGATTGCAAACAAGCAATTAATCAGCGGCCTCATCTTGATTTCACTGGCATATTAAGCTATTCAGCTGGCATGAATGAAATTACGGGTGATGTTGCAACTGTGGGTGATGGCTATACAAATTTAACAGGCACGGCTGAC
>JAHZMA010000021.1 GCA_022599575.1 Alphaproteobacteria bacterium
ACCCATTTTTGCGCGCATAATTTCGCCAAAACCGCCACTCTGCTGATAATCGCAGGTCGCTCGGTTGCCGATACCACCCCACGCGCATCTAACAGATTAAAATAATGGCTGGCTTGCAAGCAAAATTCGTAAGCGGGTAACATTAAATCCTCATCAATCATGCGCTTACATTCACGCTCGGCATTATCAAAATAGCTTCGCAACATTGCCACATCAGCCAATTCAAAATTATAGCGCGAATGTTCACGCTCGGCTTGCTTGTAAATATCGCCATAGGATAATGTATCATTATAGCGTAAATCATAGACATCATCCACGCCTTGAATAAACATTGCCAACCGTTCAAGCCCGTAAGTTAATTCGGTGCTGGGCAGGGTGCATTCTAACCCTCCTACTTGCTGAAAATAGGTGAATTGGCTTACTTCCATACCATCACACCATATTTCCCAACCCAAGCCAGACGCGCCCAAAGTAGGGCTTTCCCAATCATCTTCTACAAAGCGAATATCATGCTTTTGATGGTCGATGCCGATGGTTGCCAGCGATTTCAAATATAATTCCTGACTGTCTTTCGGGCTTGGCTTTAACAAGGCTTGAAACTGATAATAATGTTGTAACCGATTGGGGTGGTCGCCATAGCGGCCATCAGCGGGGCGACGGCAAGCCTGCACATAGGCGGCCTTCCATTCTTTGTTGCCCAATGCGCGCAAGGTTGTGGCGGGGTGGAAAGTGCCTGCGCCCACTTGCAGATCAAGCGGTTGCAGAATCACGCATCCCTTGTCAGCCCAATAGTCTTTTAAGGCGGCTATCATATTCTGAAAATTTAACGGCATAGAAAATTCATTTTTAAGTTAGACAATATATTGTCAATAAATAGCTTGCCCACCCCCATCGCGTCAAGGGGGCAAAATGATAAAACGCGTATCGCAACAAAACTTTTCTTATTACAAAACTTTCTTGCATAAAATCAGAATCACCTTTATGAATGTTTTATAGTTTAATATAACAACTCCCATTCATGCAAAATTATAATGCCAAAATTTGACGATATAAAATCAGTAATGATTATTGGTGCAGGTCCGATTGTTATCGGGCAGGCATGCGAGTTTGATTATTCAGGCACGCAAGCGTGTCGTGCGCTGAAAGAAGAGGGCTTGCGGGTGATATTGATGAATTCAAATCCCGCCACCATTATGACTGACCCCGAATTAGCCGATGCCACTTATATCGAGCCTATCACGCCTGAATTTGCCGAATTAATCATCAAAAAAGAACGCCCCGATGCGTTACTGCCCACAATGGGTGGGCAAACCGCGTTGAATACTGCGCTTGAATTAGAGCGCACAGGTGTGCTTGCAAAATATAACGTGAAGATGATTGGCGCCAAAGCCGATGTGATTGATAAGGCGGAAGATAGGCAAAAATTCAAAGATGCCATGACCAAAATAGGTTTGGAAACCCCGCGCGCCACTCAAATTACGCATATTGACCAAGCTGATGATGCGCTCGAAAAAGTAGGCTTGCCCGTGATTATTCGCCCCGCTTTCACATTGGGCGGTATTGGTGGCGGTGTTGCCTATAACCGCGATGATTATCGTAAATTGGTGGATAAAGGCTTGCGCGCCTCACCCGTTACGGCAGTGTTGGTAGAAGAATCGGTGCTGGGCTGGAAAGAATTTGAAATGGAAGTGGTGCGCGATAGTGCCGATAATTGCATCATCATTTGTTCGATTGAAAATATCGACCCGATGGGTGTGCATACGGGTGATTCTGTCACAGTTGCGCCTGCGCTTACCCTCACCGATAAAGAATATCAGCGTATGCGTGATGCATCGCTGGCAGTGTTGCGCGAAATTGGCGTGGATACGGGCGGGTCGAATGTGCAATTTGCGGTTAATCCTGAAAATGGGCGCATGGTGGTGATTGAAATGAATCCGCGCGTATCGCGCTCATCGGCATTGGCATCAAAAGCGACTGGCTTTCCGATTGCTAAAATTGCTACCAAACTTGCGATCGGCTACACGCTAGATGAATTAGATAACGCCATCACCAAAAACACCCCTGCCAGTTTTGAGCCAACCATTGATTATGTGGTGGTGAAAATTCCACGCTTTGCGTTTGAAAAATTCAAAGGCGTTTCTAGTGAATTAAACACCGCCATGAAATCGGTAGGCGAGGCAATGGCAATCGGGCGCAATTTTCCTGAAGCATTACAAAAAGCGTATCGGTCGCTAGAAAATGGCTTTAGCGGTTTAGATAATGTCGCGATTGCTGGCGCGCCTGATAAAGATGCCATTAAGGCAGCATTAGCGCAATCGCACCCTGCAAGGTTAAGGCGGGCGGCACAAGCCATGCGGCACGGGCTTAGCTGCGAAGAAATTGCTAACGTCACCAAGATTGATATATGGTTTTTGCGCTATATTGAAGCGATTGTGAATGAAGAGAATAAACTGATAGATACAGATGTTATCACGCCCAATCAGATGAAATATCTCAAAGAGCTGGGTTTTTCCGATGAACGTATTGCCTTATTAACGGGTAAGAAACCGCATCAGATTTGCAAAGTTAGAAAAAGAATGCGGATTGAGCCAGTCTTTAAGCGCATCGATAGCTGTGCGGCTGAATTTGCTACCGACACCTCTTATATGTATAGCACCTATCATCATCAAGGCGTTTGCGAAGCTAAACCAACCGACCGCGATAAGGTGGTGATTTTAGGCGGTGGCCCGAACAGAATTGGGCAGGGAATTGAGTTTGACTATTGCTGTGTGCATGCCTGTATGGCAATGCGCGAGGCAGGTTATGAAACCATCATGATTAATTGTAATCCTGAAACAATCTCTACCGATTATGATACATCTGACCGTTTATATTTCGAACCATTAAGCGATGAAAATGTGCTAGATATTATTCGCACCGAGCAGAAAAATGGCAGGCTAAAAGGTGTTATCGTGCAGTTTGGTGGACAGACGCCGCTGAAATTAGCGCAGTTTTTAAGCGCGAATCACGTACCAATTATTGGCACATCACCCGATGCCATTGATTTGGCAGAAGATAGAGAGCGTTTTCAAAAATTATTGAAGAAATATCAGCTACGGCAACCCGCCAATGGTATCGCCAAAAGTGTTCGCAAAGCAGTGGCAATAGCGCAAAAAATTGGCTTTCCAGTGGTGATCCGTCCCTCTTATGTGTTGGGTGGTAGGGCGATGGAAATCGTTAATGATAGCGAGCATCTCAAAAATTATATGCAAAGCGCGGTGAAAGTATCGGGTAAAAATCCTGTGCTGATTGACTATTATCTGCAAGATGCGATTGAGGTGGATGTTGATGCCCTATGCGATGGCACCGATGTTTATATTGCGGGTGTGATGGAACATATTGAAGAAGCAGGCATTCATTCGGGTGATTCTGCCTGTTCATTGCCCGTTTATTCGTTGCAAGATGAAATAGTCGCCGAAATGGAACGGCAAACCAAAATTTTAGCACTTGCGTTGAATGTGCAAGGGCTTATCAATATTCAATTCGCCATTAAAGACGATATGGTGTATTTGCTAGAAGTTAATCCGCGCGCCAGTAGAACAATCCCGTTTATTGCCAAAGCCACAAGGGTGCCGATTGCCAAATATGCGGCGCGTATCGCCATTGGTGAAAAAATTACTGATACTAATTTTCCAAAAGATGGTAGAAATACATTAAAACATTTCTATGTGAAAGAATCCGTATTTCCATTTTCACGTTTTCCGGGCGCTGATGTATTACTAGGTCCTGAAATGCGCTCGACTGGCGAAGTAATGGGCTGGGCAAAGGATTTCCCCAGTGCATTTGCTAAAGCGCAGATTGGTGCAGGCACGCATCTGCCCAATGGTGGTAAAGTGTTTGTTTCGGTGAAAGACCAAGATAAATCGTTTTTTGTAACATTGGCGCATAGCATACAAGCGTTAGGCTTTACTATCTGCGCCACTGGTGGCACGCAACGCTATTTAGCAGAACAGGGTTTAAACGATATTCAGCTGGTGAATAAAGTGCTAGAAGGCTCGCCGCATATTGTTGACGCCATGATTAATGGCGAGATTGATTTGGTGATTAACACCACTGATGGGTTGAAAGCGATTGAGGATTCACGCGAATTACGGCAAACGGCATTGATGCGTAGCATTCCTTATTGCACCACCCGTGCTGGCGCAAAAGCCATTATATTTGCCTTGCAGGCGATGGATAATAAACAGCACCTTACAGTGCAGGCGTTGTAGATTTATAATATGGGAGGCTTTGCGGCTTGGGTTTCATAGTATCAAGGGGGGGCAACTTCTCGGCGGGCGCTTGCTTAATATAAATATCCCGTGTGTCAGCCATACTTCTCCGCGTCATTTCGTGCTACTGTGCAATCAGAGATTGCGCAGTGTAAGAGACACGGAATCCACAATGCGAGGGCGCAAGCCCTCACCGAAAATGTCCAACCCATGCCCATCGCTGTTATTCAATATTAACTACACTTGATTTTTATCAAAATTTTGACTATATTAGGAATTGGATTAATAATTAAATATGTAGTGAGATTAGGAATTATGTTATGAGCATAATTCTTTTTTGTTTGTAAAAGGTTTTGATGAGATGAATGATAAATTTCCGATAACAGTGTCGGGCTTCGCCACCATGCAAGAGGAGCTGAGACAACTTAAAACTGATGAACGCCCTGCAGTGATTAAAGCAATTGCCGAAGCGCGTGAGCATGGTGATTTGTCAGAAAATGCCGAATATCATGCCGCCCGTGAAAAGCAAAGCATGATTGAGGGGCGTATATCTTTATTAGAAGATCGCATTAGCCGTGCTGAAGTGATTGATGTTTCAACATTAAGCGGTAAAGTCGTCATGTTTGGTGCATATGTTACCCTTGTTGATGAAGCTGATGATAGTGAAGTGACATGGCAGATTATCGGCGAATATGAAGCCGATATTTCAAATGGTCAGATTTCAGTAACATCGCCGATTGCCCGTGCGCTGATCGGCAAGGAAGAGGGCGAGATGATTGAGGTGCAAACCCCCAAAGGTAAGCGCGGATACGAAATTATAAAAGTTGCCTATAAATAATGCTATTGATACAATATTAATGTTATAGTAGCATTATTGTTGCATCATAAAAAGGATATGCTGATGGAAAAAGTCACTCGCACTGAAGAAGAATGGAAATTAATGCTTTCCGATGAAGCCTATAAAGTAACGCGCAAACATGGTACTGAACGCGCCCATACGGGTGAATATAACGATAACAAAGAAGAGGGGCTATATCATTGCGTCTGTTGTGATTTATCGCTTTTTCATTCCGAAGATAAGTTTGATTCTGGCACAGGCTGGCCTAGCTTTACACAACCCGTTATCCATAATCACCTTGAATCGAAGGAAGACCGTAGCTTTTTGATGAGTCGCACCGAAGTGCATTGTGCGCGTTGCGATGCTCATTTGGGGCATGTGTTTACTGATGGCCCTTTGCCGAAAGGCTTGCGCTATTGCATCAATTCGGTGGCATTGAAATTCACTGCTGGTGCAAAAAAGCCTAATAGCGTGTCATTATAACTGTTTTGACACAAGATAATCAACCAGACCAAAAGCCAGATAGACGCGCAGAGAAGCTGAAAGATAAAGGCATTACGAATCAATTAGATGCGCTTGATACAAAAATCAGCACTGCCAAAGAAAAACATAACCCAAAACCAAAACAAGGCGCGCTGAGCGATAGTGCAGGTATCGGCATGGGGTTTCGGATGGCAGTTGAGATGATGGCGGCGGTTTTTGTAGGCGTGTTTTTGGGCTATCAGCTTGATAAATGGCTTGATAGCAGTCCATTATTTCTATTGTTATTGTTTTTTTTAGGGATTGTTACGGGTTTTTGGAATATCATCAAAACGGCGCAAAAATTTGAACAAAGACAAGCCGAACAAAATAAAAAAAATGACACAGAAATAAAATGATGGGTTAGCACTAATTTTTTCTAGGAAATAATATATTTAACTGTTATGATTATAGTGACGGAGTCATTTTAGAGTTAAATGACTATTATTTAGGCAAATTTGCCTGTTTAGGAGTTAAGTCATGAAAAACCTGTTATTTCCATTCGTTACACCTATCATTTTTTCAGTAATTTTTTCGGTTACGTTAACGGCTTGCGGCGGTGGTAGTGCTGGCGGTAGCGCAAGCAACCTTGATAGTAATTTCACCCCTAGCGATGATTTTACGCTTAACCCGCTTGGCACGATAGAGAAATTCACCGCAAAAGATATTGATATTCCCACCTATAAAGATGGTGAAAATGATGTTGCCTATACCTCGCTCACCAAGATTGCTACTGATGCTACCACAGACAATCCTATCGATGTAATTTTGCATGGGTTGGCAGTGATGAAAAATGACAACACTGCTTTTGAGCGCGACAATACGAATATTGACTGGAAAGATCAAGCCAATGATGCAGAGCTTAAAATCAATCGGGAAATCACATTATTGCGCGTTACTGCAGCTGAAAAATCACCAGCGGTTAAACTTACCTTCGGTGCTGATGGTGCTATATCGGGCGTAACGATTTATGGTGATCAAGAATATACAAATGCCACTGCCGATAGAAGCAATATTTTCGACTTTACTTCTAACTATATGGTTTATATTAGCTGGAATCTGGCAAAAGATAGGGGCTCATTAAGCAACACAACTGAAGATAACATTTACAATATTGATGGCATCATGCTTGCGGGTATTCAAACCGCTGATGGCAATATTCCTACATCAGGCTCGGCTGAATTTACGGGCAAGGGCAAGGGCGTTTATGGCAGTGAAACTGAAAACTATAATACTATTTTTGATGTTACGGCAAATGTTAATTTTGCGGGGCGTAGCCTTAGCTTAAATATTGGTGGCACGAAATGCACGGGCGATAATTGTAGCGATATCACTGACCAAAATATCTGGGATGGTTTGAATTTTAATTTAGCGGGTGCTTCAGCTTTACGTTTCACCAATGAAGCTGATGATGGTGCGGTTAATGCTATCGGTGCTGATATAACGCTTGGTAATGGTCTAGCAGGTAAGCTTGATGCAAGATTTTATGGTAATGCTGGTGATGGTGCTAATGAATTAGGTGGCACATTCGCTTTCGTCAATGCGATCAATAAGAATTATTATTATGGCGCATTCGGTGCAAAGCGTGGTGATATTGAACTATTTGATAATACCAAATCCACGGCTGTTAATAGCGTTAATGAGATAGTGGCGGCAACCCCACAACCTGATAATATCACTACCAGCGGTTCGCTGACCACGATTAAAGATACAGATGCAACGCTACAAGGATTAGCAGTGTTTGCTAATAATAAAGCTGATTACAGTCGCGAAACAGATGAGGTTCTTTGGAGTAGTACAGATGATATTAGAATTAATCGGACAATCAATATCTCGCAAATTAATAATCCGCTAGCGGCTGTTACGCTCACTTTTGCAGGTAGCGATGCTTCAGTAAAAACCGCTTATGTGAATGAAACCTATCAAGCAGGCGATGCGACCTTTACGGTTGATAGAAGAGATATTTTCGGCTTTGATTCTGCTTATATGGCTTATATCAGTTGGCGTTCGCAAAAAACCGAATTAGAATTAGGCAATGGCACCGATGATAGTCTTTACGATATTAGCGGCATGATGCTTGCGGGCATTCAAACCGCTAATGACTCTATTTTTAAGCAATATAAGGTTAAGTTCACGGGCGCGGGCAAGGGCGTTTATGGCAATGTAGAAAATGACATTGTCACAAATGTTGATACTGTGTTTAATGTAACCGCAACTGTTGATTTTACGGCACGTGATGTTAAATTTAGCTTCAATAACACATGCAAAACAGCGGCTTGCGCTGATAAATCGGAAGATAGGCTAACAATTCTTGATTTTGACACAACTAAAATCAAATTTGCTGCTGATGCTGATGCTGACCCCACCAACAATATCAGCGGTGATGTAACGCTTGGTAACGGTCTAGCAGGCAGGCTTGATGCGCGCTTTTATGGTGGTAAGGCTGAAGAATTAGGTGGTACATTTGCCACAGTAGCCGAAACTGATAAACGCTATTATTATGGCGTATTTGGCACATCACGCAATGGCGTTACACCAGTTGATTTTATACACGGTGAAAATACCGATTTAAATGCGCTTGGCATGCTAGTGGTGGAAAATCCACCAGCGATTAATATTCCTGAAGATACCGATAATGTTGCCTATAATTCGCTCACCGCCATTTCCGATGCCGCTGATGCAGGTGCTGACGATGCTACGCTAGATGTAACCTTGCATGGGTTGGCACTGTTTATCGATGATACCACTGACTATGAGCGCGCAACGACCGATACAGCATGGGCAGACCTTGACACTGCGGAAAATCTTAATACTGATAGGCAAATCACGCTATTGCGAAGTGATTCGCCTTTGCCAGCGGTCAAACTCACTTTTGATGATGAAGGCAAGATATCAGCAGTAACGGTCTATGCTGACGAGAATCATACGGCAACGCTTGAAATGCCTGAATCTAAAAATGATTTCGTTAAAAGCAATGCTGATGGCTTAACAATCACTGCCGATAGAAACACGATTTTCGGCTTTGATTCTAACTATATGGCTTATATCAGTTGGAGTTTGGAAAGAGTAAAAGCACAGTTGGGTAATGGCAAAACAGATAGCATTTATAACAAAAACGGCATCATGCTTGCGGGTATTCAAACTGCTGGTGGCGATATACCCACATCAGACACGGCTAGTTTTGACGGGGCAGGTGCGGGCGTTTATGGCATTTTAGATGCAGATGATGTGCTGACCCGCTATAACACAATTTTCACGACAAATGCCATTGTTGATTTTTCTGCCCGCACAATCGCTTTCACCACCACAGGCACGGCTTGTACCGTTGATGATAGCGCCCTTTGCACGGAAAACAACATTGATGCGACAATCCTTAATTCCCTTAACTTCAACCTAACAGGTGATTCAGTGTTAAACTATGCTAGTGCCAGCAATAAAATCACCGCTGATGTAACGCTTGATAATAGCCTAACAGGCAAGCTTGATGCGCGCTTTTATGGTGGGGCGGCATGGGAATTTGGTGGCACATTCGCGCTAACTGAATTAAATCAACGCTATTATTATGGCGCATTCGGTGCGAAACGTGATGCCATTAATTATGGGCAAGCATATGATATTACAGGCATTACAACGCCCATTAATGTAACGCATAGTCCAGCGATTACTGATAGCGAAACTTACGCATCGATTGAAGCTGTGCGCGCTGATGCTGATGCTGATAATGACGATAAAACCATTACCATGAATGCGCTTGGGGTGTATGGCGATATCCGCACCGATTATGCGCGCTCACCGAATATTACGAGTTTGGCTGATGGTGATAACGCACCAAGCAATAGTCTCGCACGGCTTTCGGGCGCGGCCACAAAGCTTGATTTTGATGCTGACGGTAACATATCGGCAGTAACGCTTTATCTTAATGATGGTAGTGCAGATAAAACCTATACCGCCACTATCGGCACCCCCTCATCTGCTAACAACATTACAGATGAAACCATCAGCGCAGGCGCACCAGATGGTAGCACTGCCACGCTTAATTTGAAATGGGGCAATGCGGATACGACAATCTTCGGCTTTGATTCTAATAACATCGCCTATCTTAGCTGGCATTTGACCCATAGCGCTGACAACACCAAACTCAGCGATACTGATTACGATATTGCGGGCATGATGCTTGCAGGTGTGCAAACCAGTGATAAAAATATATTCGCCACTGGCAAAACTCTTTTCACTGGCGCGGGGCGTGGCTATGTCACTTTAAGCGATGCAACTCGTAAGGGCGTTACATTTACGATCACCGCGAATGTTGATTTTAGCAAAAAGGAAGTGTCACTCACCAGCACGGCAAGTATGGAATGTGATACTGATTTCAGTAGTAATTGCAGTGGCGACGACACATATAATTTCAAAACGGCAGGCGCGATAGATTATACTGGCAATAGCATCAGCGTTAGCAATTCTGATGATGATGCTGATGGTTTTAAGGGTGAGGCTGAAGTCGGATTTTATGGTGCAGGCACCAATGAATTTGCAGGCGCATTCGCAATGAGTAATGCAGATAACGATCAATATTATGGCATTTTTGGCACGCAACGTGATTATGTGATTTCTGAAAAAACTGTTGAAACCACTCATGCTGATACGCCAACCACATTCACCGCATTACCAAGCTTTGCTGACGAGACCCGTAAAAACACCAACATGCTTGATAACGCCTTGAAACTAGCCTCTTTTGTGCAATTAACAAGAGATTCGGTTGCTCAAACCATCACCAATAATAAAATCAGCAATGCGGTGGTCGTGTTTTCTTATGATACTGATGGTGATTTCACAGCTGATGCAACCAACCCCTTAAAATTCTATTTTGCTGATAGAAACATTGAAATAGATGGTGGTTCTGGTGGTGCAGATTCATTCGCTGACGCTACTTTTATCTTATCTAAAAAAACTGATGATTTAGGCTTTACCGCAAATTATCTGATAAGCATTGAATATAAAGAAACGAATAATTATGGCTATGGCATAGCGGGCTTTGAAACAGTAGGCACTGATATTATCGCATCGGGTAGTGCCACATTCACTGGCAAAGGGCGCGGGCGATATAGTGATGATGATGCTGATAATGATATTAGCACTGTTTTTGATATTACTGCCGATGTTGATTTTGGCAATTATACAGTAACATTAGCAAGCGAAAATACCTGCACCGATTCCAGTGATTGCACGGGCACGCCGCGCACCGACCTTAATTTCAAGGGTGATTTAACTTATGCGGCAAATACAAATCAGCTTAATTTCACTAATGTTAAAACCGCAGGCACTGATGGTGATTATGGCGTTGCTGATACTGATAACACAGAATTATTAGGCACAGCCTATGCTAAATTTTACGGGCCAAACAGCAGTGAATTTGGTGGCACATTCAGCTTGCAAAATGCTAATTCACTCGCAGGCTATATCGGCTTTTTCGCAGGGGAGCGTGGTAACATTACCGAGACTATATTTGATAATACTGCTATCACAACGCCGATACCAGTGTTGCTTGATGATGCGGTGAACACTGCCATTGCTACCGATAAAACCAACCAAACAATGTTTGCTAATGCTGCTTCTGATGGTGACATCATTACCATGAATGCGCTTGTCGGTTATGGTGATATTACCAACATCTATAAGCGGTCATTAGAATCTCAATCATGGGATCCTGATATTAATGATACCAAACAAACAAACACCATCGCCAGATATTCTAATGCTGCCGCATCAATAGGCTTTGATAGCGCTACCAATACAATTAACCAAGTGAAGCTATATTTAACTGATAATGCCACCACCTATACAGCCAATTTTGTTGTCACTGATACTAATAACGCAACTCTTACTTCCTCTGCTGTCATTCTTGATGCCGATAAAGGCGATGCTAATACTGCTAAAATTTGGGTATATCGGGGCAGTAATGTGTTCGGTTTTGATCCTAAATATATGGCTCAGATTAGATGGGAGCTTGATAAGCCACTCAATGCAGCGGCAAGCGGTCTTTCGCAAACATTCTACGATAGAAACGGTATTATGCTTGTTGGCATTGAAACCAATGATCTCAGCGTGATAAGCAAACGCCCCGTTACATTTGCAGGCAAAGGGCGTGGCTATGTTAATTTAAGCGATGGCAGTCGCAACGGCATAACATTTAATATCACGGCAGAAATTGATTTTACAACAACAACCGCCTCGCTCAGCACCAACACTAGCAAGAAATGCACTAATGGATTTGGCAGTTGTAATACCAATACCGCCTATAATTTCAAAACCACAACCGCCATTAATTTTGGAACGAATAATAGCATCAGCGGTGCGGTTATTAACGTTGCCAATGATGATGATGGCTTTAAGGGCACACTTGATGCGCGGTTTTATGGGCCAGAAGCACGGGAATTTGGCGGCGCATTTGCGATGAGCGATGCCGATAATAATCAATATTATGGCGTATTTGGTGGCTTAAACGATATTTATGAATATGAAAAAATATTTGCTGACCCCGTTGAAACAAGTGCTGCTGATTTGCCTAGCGCAACCAATACGGATGTCAATAATTTTAATACAGCATTTAACACAAGCACAAAAGAAAATTTCACGGGCTTGAAGGCGTTCGGTGTTGAAAGATTTGTTGAACACATCCATACACGTGATGCTTCTGAAATCGGCACTGATTGGGCTGCAGCAGATGTTACAGCTCAAACAGAGCCCTACACAGCGCGTATCAGAAGAAGCGAAGATGCAAGGTTTGATGTTACGATTGGGACAGGTATGGAAAACCCGACTCTATATTTTGCTGAAAATAAATTAATTGGTGGGGGAAATAGTGTTCCCGGTGGAGGAAGATTATATAGTGGCGATATCGGTAATGGAGAGCTTGATGCTAATAATTTGCCATCGGAGCATAACTATAGTGGGAGTTTCTTCAATAACATATTTGATATAGGAGGTCAGCTGAATAACACGGCGACACAACCTAGTTTTCTCAGCAAATATATGATTTTTATCAGATGGAAGGGATTAAGAAGCTATAGCGCCAACCTTTCAAACCCTAGCAATAAGAGGTTGGATAAGAACGCAACAGAAGACAGAACTTATGAGGTGGTAGCACTTGCGATGGCTGGTTTTGAAACAGCTTATACCAATATCCCTAAATCTGGCACAGCTGTTTTTAGCGGCAATAGCTATGGCCAATATAGGGCAGATGCAGAATATGGCTATGGTAACCGTATACAATCTGATATAAGGGTTAATATCGATTTTGCTGAACGCACCGCGCAATTCACGTCTAGCAATGCATGTAGTACTTGCGATGGGATAAATAAAAATTTAGCTGAATATGCTCATTTGAATTTCACCACCCAAAAAACGCGCTATGATGATGCTTATAGTGGCACAGCAGGTAAGAATCAAATTCTTGCCAATGCCACCACGCAAGGTGATGATGATAATCCCGCAATGAATGGCATGCTAGAGGCACGTTTTTATGGCACTGGCACTGGTAATGAAGCGGTGAAAGAATTAGGCGGCACTTTTGCCTTTCAAGGTGATGGCGACCATAGTGGCAGAACCTATGTTGGGCATTTCGGCACGAAAAGATAAATATTATCAAGGGGGGTGCGGTGCAACTTCTCGGTGGGTTTGTCCGTAGGACACCCACCTTGTTGCAACCCCCCTTGATAATCCCCCCGCCATACTCAATACTAACATCGTGCGTGTCGGGGAGTGGAACACGAGTCAGAATTGGCAATCCGCATCGACTAAGGCTTGAAAATATATTTTCAAGCCAAGTCTCGCTCGATTGTCCCCCTCGTCATTCCCTCTTGCACTCCCTCGTCATTCCGACGTAGGTCGGAATCCAGGAAATGCTTGCAACAATGAAATATCCTTGCGTTTACATACTCGCTAATAAGAAAAACGGCACTCTTTATATAGGCGTAACAAGTAATATTGTGCAACGAATTTATCAGCATAAACATAAAATGGTTGAGGGCTTTACCGAAAAATACGGCGTCAATTTACTGGTATATTACGAACAACATGCGACAATGGAAACGGCAATTCTAAAAGAAAAACAAATGAAAGAGTGGCAACGTCAGTGGAAAATAAACCTGATTGAACGAGAGAATCCTCAATGGTTGGATTTATACGATAGTTTAGTGTAACTGGACTCCGTTCTTCAACGGAGTGACGATGGTGTGGTTTTGCGGGCTAGTAGCATTTCGCCCCAAACCCTCCGTCATTCCCTCTTGCACTCCCCCCGTCATTCCCTCTTGCTTTACTTGCAAGTTAGCGCACCGCGCACTTGTACCGATGGCATGCTTGGTGCGCCGATGGTACTCACCATCACACAAACGCAAATCCACAAAGGCGGGCTTGCCCGCACAAAAAACCATCATCATCATTTTTGCAAAATTTATCGTAAAACCCCACTTGCAAAACAAACTGAATTAGGTTATAACGGCAATATGGTTGATGCCTCATGGCTGATGGTCTTCTTTTGGCTGTCTCCTTTTTGGCAGTCTTTTTTTGTTAAAACAGGTTAACACATGGCAACAGATACATATTCTGATGATTCTCATGCGAGTGATTCTCACGGCGATGGGCATTCACCTCTCGACCAATTCACCATCGAAGAAATTGTGCCGATTGAAATTATGGGGCTAAACCTCTCATTCACCAATTCTGCCTTATGGATGATGATAAGCGTTGGGTTAACGACGTTGTTTTTCTTACTTTCCAGCCGCAAAGCAAGCATGGTGCCCGGTTATTTTCAGCTGATTGGCGAGATGCTATTTAACACCATCGTATCTATGGTGCGCGATAATGTCGGTAGCGAGGGCAGGGCGTATTTCCCGTTTGTGTTATCGCTATTTATGTTCATTTTATTCGGTAATATATTAGGCTTGTTTCCTTATGCTTTCACCTTTACCAGCCATATTATCGTTAATTTCTTTATGTCGGCACTGATATTTCTTACCGTTACTTTTATTGGCATTGCCAAGCATCGCGTTAAATTCTTACGGATGTTTCTGCCCGAAGGCACCCCAATATTGTTAGCACCGATATTAATCCCGATTGAATTATTATCTTATTTATCGCGCCCTGTATCGCTTTCAGTCAGGCTATTTGCCAATATGGTGGTGGGGCATGTGTTGCTTAAAGTGATTGCAGGTTTTGTGGTGCTGATGGGCGTATTTGGCATTGTACCGTTTTTCGGATTAATCGCCATCACCGCACTTGAATTTTTAGTGGCCTTTATTCAGGCCTATGTGTTTGCAATATTAACTTGTATTTATTTGCATGATGCGTTACATCTACATTGATTTTTATTTAGAAGGAGAAAATAATGGAAGCTGAAGCTGCAAAATTAATTGGTGCTGGATTGGCCGCTGTGGGCATGATTGGCGCTGGTATCGGCGTGGGTAATATCTGGGCTAGCTATTACCAAGCAATTGCGCGTAACCCTGCCGCCAAAAAAGAAATTGGCGCGTCAATCTGGGTTGGCTTTGCGGTAACTGAGGCGATTGCCTTATTCGCATTGTTAATTGGCTTGATGGTTCTTTTCTTATTCTAATCATTCATGCCGCAGTTAGACCAAACTGATACTTACCTATCGCAAATATTTTGGCTGATTACCAGTTTCGGCCTGTTATATTTGATGATGCGGTATGTGTTAATTCCGCGCTTGCGTAATATTTTAGATGCGCGCGCCAATCAGATTGCATCGGATTTGGAACGCGCCTCTACCGCAAGGCAAGATGCGGTTGAAGTGCTTGCCGCCTATGAGCGTATCATGAGTGGCGCACGGCATAAGAGTGATGCGCTGGTGCGCGAAGCGTTTGAGCAACATGCCTTGCAGGTAAAAAACGAAAGCGATAAATTGCAAGCTGAGCTTGATGAAAAATTCGCTGGGGTTGAAGCCAGAGTAAAGCAGGCACGTGATGCGGCATTAGCTGATTTGGAACGTTCGGTTCAGCCATTAATAGATGAGGTGCTGGATAAGAGTTCAGATGGGTTGGTGCGGTCATCAAAAACACGGGTGGTGGCAGAAATCCGCGACCATGTGCAGAAACAGCAGGCACAATAATGGTATATTTGTAATGGAACACTATTTTTCAGACCCTAAATTTTGGGTGCATGCTTCTTTCTTTATATTTTTGCTGATTGTTATTATCAAAGGGCGTGGCGCGGTGCGCGCGATGCTAGATGGTAAAATCAGTGAAATCTTGAAAGAGATGGAGAATGCCCAACAATTACGCGAAGAAGCGTTAGGGGTGCTGGCGGAAGCCAAATATAAGGAACAATTGGCAGAAACCCGTGTGCGCGATATGGAAAGCGAAACGGATGAAAAAATCCGCAATATCGAAGACGAGGCGCGTCAAACCCTCAACCGCACATTAGCGATGCAACGCAAAAGAATGGATGATAAAATCACACGGCTTGAAAATGAAACCAAGCAAATGATTAACCGCGCTATTATTGAATGCGCGAAACAAGTGAGCATGAAAATCTTGCGTGAAGATTTTCATGAGGCAGAAGATAGGGTCTATATGAAACGGATTGTTGAAGTGTTACCCATCATTTATGCCAAACGCAATATTGATGAGGCGTCATCAAAGGGTTAAAACCTAAATTTACAAATCACATTTTCTGTTATGTAAAAATCCCTTAATCACTTTGGCGATATGCGCTGAATCAGGCGGGGTAGGCTGATGCGAATCAATATGCGCTGATAATGTTTGTGGCAGCAAATTGCCACGTAATTTGAATAAATCATTAAAAAAAGAGGGCGTAAATTCAGGATGTGCCTGAAAACTTAATCCCCAATCTTGGTAAAGCAATGCAGCATAGCGACACGCATCATTATGCGCGATTATATCGGCTTGCTTCGGCCTTATTATTACTTGGTCTTGATGCCATGAAAGAATATTGAAGCTACCGTTTTTTTGCGTGTGATAATCTTGACTGCCAACAATCCAGCCATCTGCAAAAGGTTCTACTGTGCCACCCAATGCCTGTGCCATGATTTGATGCCCGAAACAGATGCCAATCATCGGCACATTTGCTTGTTGTGCGGTGCGGATAAAATCTTCTAGCGGGGCTATCCATTCATGTGTTTCATAAACGCCATAGCGCGAGCCAGTAATCAGCCAACCATCAGCATCATTCACCGATTGTGGAAAGATATTTTCTAACACGCGATAAGGTTTTAGATGCCAAAAATCACTGTCATCTTCATCATTTTCATCGGTATTATTGCTAAAGAAGCGGGCGAAAATATCATCATATTCGCCATATTGCTGTTTAAGCTCGCCTATCATAGGTCCAGTGACCAAAACCCCTAACCTAAATTTTTGTTTCATCGGTGCGTTATTTATCCCAAATGTTGTTGATAAAATTTTAATGTTCTATCCCATGCAAGCATCGCATCTTCTTTATCATAAACCGCACTGCTTGGGTTTGCAAAAGCGTGATTGGCATCATACCAATAGATAGTAGCGTCTTTATCCTTGCCCGCTTTTTTAAGCTCAGCTTCAAAACCACTGACCATTTCTTGATTGATAAAACGGTCAAGCGTTCCAAAATGCCCCATAATAGGCCCTTTCAGCTTTTTCAAGTCGCTGGCATTGCGGGTAACGCGTCCATAATAAATCACAGTGGCATCGACTGGTGTGGCAATTGCAGTGTTAAGCGACCAAGCACCACCAAAACACCAGCCATTAGTGCCGATTTTACCCGTGCTTCTTTTATGGTTACGCAGATAATCAACCGCTTTGGTGAGTTGAGTGGTGGCTTTATCGGACTGTATCGCACCCGTTAATGCCCTTGCTTCGGTAGGCGTTGTCGCAACTTTGCCACCATGTAAATCAATGGCAAGGGTAAGATAGCCAAGCGCGGCATATTCAGCGGCAACAGTTTTGATATTATCATTCAGCCCCCACCATTCGTGAATAAGCAATATAGCAGGGTGCTTATTATTACCTTTTGGTACGGCAAGCGCGCCCATCGTGCCAGTGGCTTCATCAATCACGATAGGTTTGGTTTTGCTTGCGGCAGCCTTGCTTAAATCTGGATAGGCAAGTAAAACTGCCAATGGTAGTGTGGCAGTGCCTGCTAAAAAGGCGCGCCTTTGGGCATCACTGACTTCAGGTTTTTTAGCGTTTTCATCATTGCAATTTTCAATCTCACACATTTTATTGCTCCCTTACATAATAATTATCTTTACTGTAATGGATTTATACGATAATAACAAATTGAATTTTTAATAATAATCATCTATAATCTACAATAATATCTAAATAATAATTTATTTGTATGGTTTTTGCTAGTAATAGCGTATCATATATCCTCATTATAAGGGAATGTTATGTTTTTTGCTGAAGGCACAAGGTTATTTCTAATACGTTTTGGTTTGCACCAACGCATCTATTTTGTTGGGTTGGCAGTGATGCTGTTAAGTTTCTGCGGTGTGGGTGTTGGCATATGGATAGAGTTGCGTGGGCAACCTGCCTTACAACAAGCTTTATTAGAAGTTTTGCAGGCAAGTGGCATTTATATTTTTTACGTGTTTACTGCTACATTCGCTGTGATATTACTGTTGTTAAGGGTTGCGGGCCGAACAATATCAGTCCCCATTGTGAAAATGACCACAGCGATGCAACAGCTGGTAAAAGGCGAAGATGTTGATGTATCGGTGATTGCAAAAAAAGGGCAGATTGGCGATATGGTGCGTGCCATCAATGATTTTAAGGGCAAGATAGAAGAAAACACTCAATTATCATCTGAAAAGCAGATGCGCGATATCAAAGATAATGAGCGTTTTGAAACAGTGCATCAGCTGGCGACGGGTTTTAGAGATGAGATTGTAGAATTATTGCAAGAAATGAATGCAGTTGCTATTGATATGGAAGATATGAATAGCTCGTTACTGGGTGCCGCACAAGAAACTTTTGAATATTCGGAAGAAATTGCTGATGTTACGCAAAGTGCCACTGATGATGTGCAAAAAGTGGCGGCGGCCACTGGCGAGATGTCAACATCGGTGCGTGAGATTAGCCATCAGATGCAAAACTCTCTCTCCACCGTGCAAATTGCAGCAAAGGCAGTGAAAGATACTGATGTGGTTGTGAAAAACATGTCACAATCATCTGACCAAATTGGTGATATTGTATCGTTAATTAACGATATTGCAGGGCAGACCAACCTTTTAGCACTGAATGCCACTATTGAGGCGGCGCGTGCTGGTGAGGCAGGTAAAGGCTTTGCAGTGGTTGCGAACGAGGTGAAAAATCTTGCCAGTCAAACCACTAAAGCAACCGAAGAAATTGGCGCGCAAATCACTGCAATTCGTGATATTGCAGGTAAATCGGTTGAGGCGATGAATATCGTGCATAAGGAAATTAACGGCATTAATGATATTATTGGTTCGGTTTCAGTTGCGATTGAACAGCAATCGGTTACCACAGGCGAGATTAATGCGGCCAGTAGCAGCGCTTCCACCCGCACAACAAATGCGAGCGAGCGGGTGAAAATAATCGCTGACCATGCCCGAACAACCTTTGAATTTTCTGAAAAAATGGATATGTCGGTTGGCAGAACAAATCAAACCATTGAAAAGTTACGGACAAAAATGCAAGCCTTTATTGATGGTTTAATGAAAGTAGCTTAAGTACACCAAAATAATAATGCCAGTAGTGTGTAGCAAAATCATTATTTTTTATCTTTGATAAAGTCATACTCATATTCAAGGTCTGAATTTAAGTTGCCTTTTACTTTATTGCCCCATTCTGAAATTAGATATGTCTGCCGTTCTTTTAGAATGCTTTCTTTGCGGTCTAGCCAAAATTCAGTCCAGTTACGAATCACAAAAGGTAAAATGCGAAAAATAATCAATCCCAATAGTGATAAGCCAATCGGATAAAACCAGTTAGTAGGGTCGCGTAATATGATACGCAAATTATCAAAGGTGCCATATGTATCAAGTGAATAACCAATGGCATGCGCCACCCCCACAACATTCAAACTGCCAATTGCTTTTGCTTTCGTATATTCACTATCAGTATCGTAATAGATAAGAAACACGGTAGGCAATAACATAAAACTAAAAAATAATAATGACGGCAAATAAATAATGCTAATCAATACAACGCAGATTGCCAGTGATAGAATAGCACTTTCTTTTTGTGATAATTTTCTCATTTAAAATCCTTAAAAAAACAATATTAACACACCAAAACTAGCAATAGCAAAACATAGTAATAATGCGTAATGATTGGCACGGGTTTTAATATCAGCATTGATATGTTCTTTTGTGCGTTCCAATTCATTGAGTAAATTGGCATTGTTAGAATATTCATTTAACGCATCAAAATAGTTGCTACTGTCGCTCATCAATAATTTTTGGTCTTCAATCACATTGAGTAATTTTGATAGCCAACCAGACTCAGCAGTGTTTTGTAAACGTTGCCGCAAGCGGTTTTGTAAATTCACATTATTATAAGTCAACACAGCAGGCTCTAGTAATTTACAGGCATGATGGCATAATGCAGGGAAGGGGCGTTTGTTGAAATCTTCTTGTAGCAAAGAGAGTAATAATACTTGCGCTTTACCAGTATCAGCAGAACGTGGCTCAGTAGAAGCGCGAATAACATTTGCAATGTTGCGTCTGAAACGGTTGCCGATATAGCTAATGAGATGCCTATCCATTGTGAATTGATACTCATTAGGGTCATGTTGGCTTAATTTTTTATTAAGTGCTTCTAGCAATGAGTTTAAATCAAACACAAATTCTTTATCGAATAAGGGGGAAAGGCAAGGTAAATCAGGATAAAGCACATAAAGCAAGCGTTCGAAGCCAAATTCTAACCGTTCCAACGAAATGGCTTGGCGTGCCAATGCTATTTCTTGAATGGTTGAATTATAGACGGTAGAACGATTTTTTTGATTTATGTACCAATAATTAATCAGCTCTACACTAATCAACGCACGAATCAGATTCATTTCAGCTGAGTTGGGACTATTAAAATAATGGGCGTAAAGATGCCCAAAACCAGTGATGGTAAAGCGTAAATTTTGAAACACGATTGGTGAATAGGGGTTCATTAAGAATAGCATTTTTGCAAAAGCAACATGCAGATTGAAATCATATTTACTGGCAACACCGCCCGAAGAATTCACATGATTTTGTAACTCGCGAATCATATTACTGGTAGCTTCATCAGAAACGCCATGGCGCATCCACACTGGAATATCTGGATTAATCGTTTGTTCTACCGCATCATCCCAATCATGCGCGAATACAGCAGCCAATTCGGGTGCAGAATTATAGCTATTATGCTGATAATGGAAATTAATTTTTGAACGTGCTTTAATAGAGCGCGTTTTTTTATCGGTATTTCTACCATTCAGCCACGCATAAATTTGTTCTAAATTCCAACGGTCATTCGGGCTATCGGCAAGCAAGCCACGCAAAGGGTCGATGATACCTTGCGCGATACTCATGCCTTCTGTTAATGCGTTAAAACTACCTAAATTTAATTTACGGCGTAGAATATCATAGTCGCTCATATGCACCATCGGCATCGATCCACGCATCAGGCAAACCATCATCACGCCTAGCGCATAAATATCGTTACCAGAGATTTCTTTACCACGATAGGGGCGTTCTGCCATGCCAGCGGTAATTGTTTCAAATATGATATGCTGCATCGTTCCGGGTGGGTCGGAAAGACATTGCCCTAACAGATAATCACGCCTTGTGCCACCCACATCAATAAAAAGATTGGTGGGTGAAAAAGCGCGGTAAGTAATGCCTTGCGTGTGCATTTCATTAACACAAGGCAAGATAGGTTGTAAGAAACGTTGCACACAGGCGGCGGCCGTTTGCGGTTGAAATTGTGCATGAATATCAGGAATCAGTGGCTCACCCCGTGGCAAATTAAATAAAATTACTGGAAATTGCACACCATTAATATCGGTTACTAAATCCCAACCGAGTGGTAACATCAGATTTTGCGACTTCATTGCCTGAAACTGTGTTATTTGGCTCAAACGTGGCGGGTTATTAGATGATGAAATCGTCACGAAATAATCAGCGTCACCATCAATTTGCTTGGTAACGCGATAGGCAACGGCATAATCGGTCTTAAAGGCAGGTAAGGCTTGATTGAAATCGATTCGAAAACTTTTATCAAAAATGTCAGCATGCGGAATCTTGCTAGCATCGAATGCTGGCATGATAATTTTTTTAGCAGCGCTTGCCTGTTTTGCAAAACTTGTTTCACGCAACGAACCAGCACCTGGGGCTTCCACCTCAATTGCTTTACGTTTTACATCGGCATCGGTTGGTAGCTTCATATTTACCCAGCCATCTGAACTGACCGCATCTATCAGTTGCTTATTTGTTATATACCAGTCGCCAGACTTTCCCAGACTTTCAAGGTGTGATACGTTTATTCTTAACTCAAGCTAGATTGCCAAAAAAAAGCTGTAAATTCAAATATTTTATTGATTTATTTATTTTTTTAACTGTTTTATGGCAATTTTTATCATTTTTATCATTTTTGTAGCATTTTATGGTGCAAATCATCGTCAATCACCTTGCATTTATGGGTGAAAAAAGGTTAATGATGATGGCATGGATAATAAAGTCAAAATGATATTTGGGGTATATTGATGGATAAAGAAAAAGCATTAGATGTTGCCTTAAGCCAGATTGAAAAAAATTTCGGCAAGGGCGCGATTATGAATCTTTCTAGTGATAATAAGCCAGTTGATGTGGAATCTATTTCTACGGGTTCACTAGGGCTTGATATTGCATTGGGCATTGGCGGTTTGCCACGTGGGCGTGTGGTTGAAATTTATGGTCCTGAAAGTTCGGGCAAAACCACGCTTGCCTTGCATGTGATTGCCGAAGCGCAAAAATTGGGTGGCAAGGCGGCATTTATTGATGCTGAACATGCGCTTGATGCGGGTTATGCCCAGAAATTGGGTGTCAAAATTGATCAATTGTTGGTAGCGCAACCTGATACGGGTGAACAATCGCTAGAAATTGTTGATACTTTGGTGCGTTCGGGCGCGCTTGATGTGTTGGTGGTTGATTCGGTGGCGGCATTGGTGCCGAAAGCAGAATTAGAAGGCGATATGGGTGATAGCCATATGGGTTTGCATGCAAGGCTGATGAGTCAGGCATTACGGAAATTAACCGCCTCTATCTCGCGTTCTAAATGTATGGTTATTTTCATCAATCAGATACGGATGAAAATCGGCGCGATGACGTATGGCTCGCCTGAAACCACTACGGGTGGCAATGCGCTTAAATTTTACGCATCGGTGCGGATTGATATTCGGCGGATTGGGCAGATTAAAGATAAGGATATTACGGTTGGCAATACCACACGGGCGAAAGTTGCAAAAAACAAGGTTGCACCGCCATTCCGTCAGGTGGAATTTGATATTATGTATGGCAAAGGCATTTCCAAATTGGGTGAGATTCTTGATTTGGCAGTGGGTGCCAATCTGGTAGAAAAAGCGGGTGCGTGGTATTCTTACGGGGAACAGCGCATTGGGCAGGGCAGAGAGAATGCCAAAGCATTTTTAGAGAGCAATCCAGCTGTTGCTCAAGAAATTGAGAAGAAAGTGTTGCAAAATGCGGGCGTGTTATCGGAGGTGATGCTAGAGGGCGAAGCCACCAGTAGCAATGATGCGGTGGCTAAAGCAGTTGATAGCGCGCAACCAGCAACACAGACGGCAGAGGCAACGCAGGAAACACCAGCGACCGCACCACCAGCAACACCGAATCAGAAATAGAGAATTAGTTTTCATATTTTTTTGTTATTCCACGCGGGTGACCTATGCCTCTTTTTGGGGTGTGGAATGAAAAAAAGGCGGTATTTTACTTACCGCCTTTTTTTATGTTTTTGTCACAATATACTTATTCTTCTGATCTTATTCCGCCAAAGCCAGCAGCATATCTTTTGGTGTTATCACTATTTTTAACCTTAAACACGCCACCAACTTCTTCGGCATTCGGACCGTAAAATTTCATCACAGCCTCACCACTACCAATCTCCGCAGAAATATCACCCTTAAACCATTTATATAAAGGATCATATGTTAAAGTGCTGCTGTTAATATTCAGGTCAGTTTGTTCAGTTTTATTGTCATTGTGGCCAAAATTAGATATAGCTTCCTGTAAACCAACCTTTATCTGTGCGATTCTTGTGCCACTGGTAGAAAAATCTGCCGTTAAATTATCAAAATCAACATTAACATTAACAGTAGCACGCGTTACATAGTTCTTAGTACCATTACTTTCATCACGGTAATAGCCATAGGCTCTACCTGTAAAGCTTACAGTGCCTGTATCAGTAGCTGGAATGTCATTGGTGAATGAACCAGTGGAAAACCCGCCCTTATCATAGCTATCAGAGGTAATACCAAATGTTTGATGGTGATAATTAAAGGGATTATTATTATCAGGATTATGAATGATAGCAATCCATTTTGCAGCACTGAGATTATTATTCTGATTGTTATTTATAAACCGCAAAGAACCTGCAGTAGTATCATTATTAGCAAGAACACTGCCACTACCATCATTCAGATAACGGATGCCACTGATTATTTGATGACCGTAAATATTCTTATCATATTTTTGAGTGTTAGGAGTGCTGCCATCGGCATTTATTGTTGCAATTCTAACCTCGTCTATCCTTTTAACATCGCCATTAGTATCATATCTTATTTCAAAAGTCCGCGTTGGTGAATCATCATTAAAAATGTTATAGCTTAAACCATTAAATTTATGGCCATTAGCAGCATCTGCCCAAGTTGTAAATGTTTCTGTATTAGCAAAAATATGGAATTCTTTTTCTAGCGCACCAAATGCGCCATAATAATAGCCTTCAGCATCTGCCGTTGCATCAGTTAGAGCAAATGTGCCACCAAACTCTTGTGCCTTATCACCATAAAATCTTGCATCAAGCGTGCCTGTTAATGCGCCCGCATTTGCAGTTATAGCACTACTGATAACATTCACTGAGGTCGTATCATCATCATTATTACTATCGCTGGCAAAACCTAAACCCGATGCAGTAATATCAAGGTCAACACCATCGGGTAAGCTACATCCATCACCCACGCAAATTGTATTGTTAGTGCTGAATTCGACTGTGCGCGCGCTGAAATCAACATTGGCTGTTAAGCTGAATGTGGTGTTATATTGCGTAATCACATTATTTGCTAAAGCACCATAAACACCTTTACCATTACCTGTAAAATTAGCTGTGTCAGCAAGCGCAGTTAATTCAGCATTAGTTGTTGCAATGCCCGTTATCATCATGCCATCATTATTGGTGAGTGTGCCTACTGTTTTACTATCATCAAGGTCGGTTGCGGTTTGCGTAGAACTCCAGTTGATATAAGCCATATAGCTAGCATTAATTGCATTATTATTACCGTCAACAAAGCCGAAAAATGTTCTATCGGGAGTGATAGAAACGCCACCAAAACTGGCCGTTAAATTCTCTATTGTGCCATCATGAGTAATAGTGGGTGCGTTACCCGCATCTGTAATGCGTGATAGGGTATTTGTACTCGCAATCTGCAAATTATCTTCATCAGTAATATCCCAAGCACCTGTTGAACCTTCTGCCCGCGTGTAAATAGTGGTATTATTGAAACCCACAGCCAAACCCAGCATTTCTGGGTTTGTATTTGTTAAAGGCGCAATTGTAAGTGTTTTGCTGGCTGTAAATGGGGTAGGGGGAGGGGTAATAACACCACGCTTGCCACCAAATGCACCATAATAATAGCTGGTTGCATCAGCTTCACTATTAATCAGGGCGAATGTGCCACCAAATTCTTGTGCTTCATCACCATAAAATCTTGCATCAAGCGTGCCTGCTAATGCGCCCGCATTTGCAGTTACAGCGCTACTGATAACATTACCATCAGCAAAACTTAACGATAAATTAGTAAAATTAAGCGTTGATGCATCAAAACTGCCACAATCCGCGCAACTGGTATTAGTGGTAAGCTTTATTGTATCATCAGTAAAATCAACATTGGCTGTTACGCTGAATGTAGTGTTATATTCTGTAAGAACATGATTCGCTAAAGCACCATAAACACCTTTACCATTGCCTATAAAATCAACTTTACCACCAGCAACCGCAGTTAATTCATCATTAGTTGCTTGGATACCCGTTATCATCATGCCACTGATGTTGGTAAGTGTGCCTGTTGTTGTAGTATTATCAAGGTCGGTTGCGGTTTGCGTAGAACTCCAGCTTACATAAGCCATGTAGTTGGCATCAGCATCAAAGCCGAAAAATGTTCTATCGGGAGTGATAGAAACGCCACCAAAACTAGCCGTTAAATTCGCTATTGTACCATCAGCATCAGTAATAGTAGGTGCGTTGCCCGCATCTGTAATGCGTGATAGGGTGTTTGTACTCGCAATCTGCAAATTATCTTCATCAGTAATATCCCAAGCACCTGTTGAACCTTCTGCCCGCGTGTAAATAGTGGTATTATTGAAACCCACAGCCAAACCCGGCATTTCTGGGTTTGTATTTGTTAAAGGCGCAATTGTAAGTGTTTTGCTTGCTACAAAGGGGGCAGACGGGCTGTTACTGGCAGTGCTACCACTACTACATGCGGTGAGTGCAATAGAAAACATAAATAATGGAATGATTGAAAAGATTAATTGGCGCATGACACTTGCTCCTACAAGTTATAGATATAATGTACTATAATATAGCTTTTTTTGAGATATGTTGCAATAAACAATTAAGCCTATGATTTTTACTGCCGTCCCTCTTGCTCTGTTAATAGTTAGCAAGGGTATTCCTTGTTGTTCTATCAAATATTAAATGATGTGGTGGTCAAGCCTTGCCGATGGTGCTATATGGAAGGTATCACGGAATGGACGTGACGTTTATTTCTGCTGGGCGTTTATTTCTTCTCGCCGTCGTCTTTGTCTTTATCAAATTCGGTTAGGCTGGCATCTATATCATCTTCCAGAATGGTTGGTTGCTGAATGGCGTGTGCCTCAACATCATTGATATCAGTAACGCTATTAATATCGTGGCGTAATTTTTGTTCTGCATGTAATTGTTCATCAATCACACTATCATGCGAACCATTCTGATGGTTGCCCATACGATTCATTTCTTCCATTTTTCTGCTTTCAGATTCTTTTTCTTCTTGAATCAGCTTTTCAATTTCAATCACACCATCATGGAATTTGGTAATTTCTTCTGATAAATCGTTAGAGAGTTCGTTGAGTTTTTCAGTATCAAGCAATAATATTTTCGCCATATCACCTGTGCCAGTTGCCGCATTGGAAACACTGGTAAGGCCTTCAAGCACATTTAAGGTGCCTTTGGCTGTTTCTTCGGCATTGTTAGAAATTTCCTGCACAGCCTGATTTTGGGTGTCAATGGCACTGGCGATATCGCTAGAAAGCGCGTTGATATTACTAACCACAGCGGTAACTTCGGCAATGGAAGTAACAGCATCGTTGGTTTCAGTTTGGATATTATGAATCTGTGATGAAATCTCTTCAGTTGCTTTAGCGGTTTGATTGGCAAGATTTTTCACCTCACCCGCAACCACTGCAAAGCCTTTGCCTGCTTCACCTGCACGTGCCGCCTCAATCGTGGCATTGAGTGCCAGCAAATTGGTTTGATTGGCAATATCATTAATCAAATCAACCACCTCACCAATGCGTTGGGCAGCATCAGCAAGTCCTTTAATTTTTACATTGGCCTCATCGGCTTGCGTGCTTGCAGAACGGGCAATATCGCGTGATTTTGTCACTTGTTCAAGCACAGTGCTAATGGTTTCTGAAAGCTCTTGTCCTGATTTTGATACCGATTGAATGTTACGGTTCATCTCGTCAGTTGAGCCTGAAATGGCGATAATTTGCGACGATGTTTCACTAGAATTACTGGTTAAATTAACCGCAACATCATAGATAATCTTAATGTAATTATCAATTTCATGTGATGTTTTATTAATCCTATTATCAAAATCAGTTAGCAAACTTTCTAAACGAATGCTACGCGTTGATTGTGCTTTTGCTTCTTGTGCTTCTAATGTTAAGATGCGTTCATGCTCTTCAACATAGTTGGTTAATTGTTCTAAAGCGCGCGCCAGCACACCCATCTCGTCTTTTCTGTTGCTATAGGGGATATTTCGCACCACTTCACCATCTAGCATTTTCAGCGCGTGTCTTGATATGATGACCAGCGGACGCCCAATGGTGCGGTCAATACCAAAGCCCATAAACAGGCTGAGTATCACAAGCAAGGCAATCACACCAGAAAAACCAAATCCAATGGTTTCGCCACGTTGCATAATACCTTCTACATTAACGGCAACTTCTAAAACACCACGCGGGTCATCTAAACTCCAGCCAGTAATGGGCGTATCAGGATGATTATTGTGGCAATCCACGCATAGCGGGCTTGATAGCCTATCAGCATACCCCACATACACGATGCGCTCATTATTGTCGTTTTTGGAAAATTCGGTATAGATGGCATCGGGGTTGCCAGAAAGCATATCCCATGCTTTTTGTTGCCGCTCATCTAATATGCGCCCTGCACGATTCGGCCATGGGTAAGGGCTGTACAGATTGGCTTCAGTGCCAGTTTCGGTGATAATTTCACTTAAATCATGCAAAAAAGTTGCAGGGGCAGGCACGGTGCCATAACTATCGCGATGTTCGGTATCAGTTGATAAACCCGCATCTAAAGCTTCGGTTAAAATATGGTCAGCGTAGAAATTGCGAATGGCGCGTATTTGGTCAAGATTTTTAACGCCCACTTCGGTTGCAGTGGAAATTGAATATTTTTCTAATACGTTGGAAAAAGTGCTGACGATAACAATAAATGCCACTAGCAGAGGCACACAAAAAATGTATTTCCAGTGACTAATATTAATATTCATAAAATCTCAACCCATTCAAGTGACCAGCCATTGCTGATTCTATAATATTCCATCGTAAGAATAGCAAGATTTATGCTAAACTAGAATATAAACAGGAATCATTATACTATGATGTGATGATAATAGCAAATATTATTGTTATAATAATATAGCAGAGATGATGCAAAATGGTTGTTATAGCATTGCTGTGATTAGCACCACCTCTGCTTGAATAAGGTTATATTGTAAAAAACAATCAAATAGGTGTGCGTAAAATCTCACGATAGGCTTCTACCACACGGTCACGCACAGCGGTAACGGTGCGTAGCGTGCTTTCAGCATTCAGAACTGCTGGCACTAATTCGGTGAGGCTAGCCTCGCCAACCAATGCTTTGCGGCTTAATTCTTCGGCTGTTCGTTGCGATTCAGTGGCTTCATTGATGGTATTGCTGAGCACAGTCTTGAAGCTACTTGTATTATCATTTTGTGTGCCAAAGCTTTGGCCAACAGCTTGTTCTAGCAATGGGTTATTGCTAACCGAATTTAGCTGACTGGTGAGGGCATTTTGCAATAATGCGTTTTGCGGTGATAGTTCCATCATATCTCTCCTTTATAATGATGAATTATTTTTTAACGTATATTATATTATGAATCAAGAAGTTATTTTAAAAAACTGATTCCAATTCTAAATTATTGTAA
This sequence comes from Alphaproteobacteria bacterium, assembly GCA_022599575.1. Lineage (GTDB taxonomy): Bacteria > Pseudomonadota > Alphaproteobacteria > JABAAW01 > JAHZMA01 > JAHZMA01. The sequence goes on from JAHZMA010000021.1 coordinate 29,281, forward strand.
CATATTGATGGTTTGTTGTTGTAATTGCCGTGTTAAACGGAATGAATTAAGCTGTGCCTGATAAGAACGGCTCGCCTGTTGCATATCGGCAATTTCAATCAAGCCCGTTACATTCGAATATTTCACATAGCCTTTGCCATCAGCACCAGGATGATTGGGCTCGAAGCGCAATGTAAAATCTTTAGGGTCTTCGCTGATATGGCTTACCCGCACTTTATTGGCTTGGGCGGCACGGTCAAAATAATTTTCAAAATGCACCAATTGTCGGCGGTAAGGGTCTTGATTGGGTGAGGTTGCCGCGGTATCTTTATTGGCAAGATTTTGCGATATTACTTTTAAGCGTTCGGATTGCGCCCGCATGCCTGCGCCTAAAATATCTAATGTTGAGTAAAGTGGGTCCATAATATCTCTCCTTTATGGTTATACCTATAATCTAGCGTCCGCTGACTGCAATGCCGATAAAGCTATGCAATTTGCTATATATTCGTGTTGCCATTGTGTAATCAGCGGCGTTTTGGTTAAGTTTCATCAGCGTTTCTTCGCTGTTAACGGTGTTTCCTGAAATTGTTGCTTCGTAAAAATCATCATCTTTAAGCGGGAAGAATGATGATGCGCTATATTGTGCTTGAATATGTTGTCCGCTGCTGCGTGCTAAATCAAGGCGTGGGCTAATGCCACTTTTTAAGACACGGTTAAAGCGTTCTTGGTCTAAATCGCGCGCTTTATAATCGGGGGTATCCACATTAGCAAGGTTTTCGGTCAACACTTGCTGGCGCACCGTTAGGTAATTCATGCGGTTGGCGGTGCCAGATAATATAGCGATATCGTCAAACATGTTTTATCTCTCTTGTCATATCTCTGTTTGTCTTTAATTCATTTGCGCCAGACTTATTTGCTAATTGCAACATTTCCTGTTATCATGCATAGAATAAAAACGGTTCATCTCAACAAATATTAAAGCAATTACCATGCCAAAAGTATCGGAAGCGGAACTAGTTTATGAATAAATTGCTAAAATAGGGTTTTTTCGGTTGATAAAATAATGCGGGATATGAAAAAAACGATAGATGCTGCCAATGGCGTTGATAGTAGCATCTTAAAAAAAGCGGTGGCATTGGAATATAAGCCAAAAACCAGCCATGATGTGCCGATTGTGAAAGCCAAAGGGCAGGGCTATGTGGCGCAACGGATTATCACTTTGGCATTACAAAAAGATATACCCGTGATTAAAAATGCAGATATGGCGGAAATGCTATCGGCATTAGAAGTGGGCGAAGAAATTCCGCCCGAAGCTTTTGTAGCGGTGGCACAAATTATCCGTTATATATATGATAGTAGCGGACAGGAATTGCCGTTTTTTGAGACATAATATGGATTATTTACGTTTTATATTGGCATTGATAATTGTGCTTGGGCTGATTTTAGTTCTGGGCGCGTTATTTCGCAAATTACTGATGTCGGGGTCGTTATTTAATGGCGCGTTTTTAATGAAAAAGCGAACAGGTGAGGTGCGTCAACAGATAGAAATTAAAGAAAGCCGCATTTTAGATGCCAAAAGAAGGTTGATGGTTCTTAATTATAAAGACCATGATTATTTGCTGATGCTCACCAATAATGGCGATATGCTGTTGGATAAAATCGCCCAAAATAATGGTGACGACACTGATATTGATGATAACATTATTGGTGGCGATAAAACTGCCAGTAGAGATGCCAGTCTTATTAATCAAACCAAAGGCAAAAAAAGTTTGGGCAAAAGATTGGGTAAAAAACGCTCATTCGCCCAAACCTTAAAAAATTCATAAAATATGTGCATAATTCACAAAAAACGTGACTTTATCATCAAAGTAAAGTAGATTACGGGTAGGATTATTGGCAGTTATAAAAGCATGATATGCTTATAGATAAAATATACTGATAAAATATGCTGGCAAGAAAATCACGTTAAGGCAGGAAAACAAAAAGTAGGTGGCGGAAAAACAAATGGCGACGATAGGTCGCTGATTGTTAATGATTAAATTCTGGCGGCCTTTCGATGTTGATAACGCATTATAATAATACTAAAAAATCAGATGTTGCAATGTGGCACTCTCGCCTGTTATGGAGATTGTTGCCATTATTGCTAACGGCATCGTTGCTGATAGTGTTGATGATTTTGCCTGCCCACGCGCAATCGGTAAATATTGATTTAGGGCAGGGTGGCACATTATCGGCACGGGTAATCCAGCTGATTATTCTTATCACCATTATTTCATTAGCGCCTTCATTGTTGATGATGGTAACATCATTCACGCGGATTGTGGTGGTGATGTCGTTGCTTCGCACGGCATTAGGCACGCAAGGGGCGCCGCCCAATAATGTGTTGGTATCGCTGGCATTATTCATGACTCTGTTCATCATGCAACCCGTATTTGAGCAAATTTATAATGATGGCTTGCAGCCTTTGCTTGCTGAAGAAATCACTGAACAAGAGGCTTTCATAAGGTCTGTTGCGCCCGTTCGAGTGTTCATGATGGATTTGGTGCGCCCCGATGATTTGAATCTGTTTCTTGAATTAGCGGCTGTTGAAACGGTGGACACCCCTGAAGATGTGCCATTACGCGCTTTAATCCCTGCTTTCATGATTTCGGAGCTAAAACGCGCATTCGAGATTGGCTTCTTGCTATTCGTGCCTTTTGTACTGATTGATATGCTGATTGCCTCAATCTTAATGTCGATGGGCATGATGATGTTGCCGCCAGTGATTATTTCGCTGCCATTTAAGCTGATTTTCTTTGTGCTGGTTGATGGTTGGGCGTTAGTGGTTGGCTCGCTCGTCAAAAGCTTTGGTTAAAAGTTTTGGCTAGATGGCGGTAACAGAATTATCATTGCCAGAAACTGCGCTTGCCAATTTAGCAAAATCACTGATTGATAACATAGAACAGGGCGATGTTATTTTATTGCAAGGTGAATTGGGTGTGGGTAAAACCGCATTAGCGCGCCAAATCATCAGGCAATTATGCAATGTCAGCATTGTGCCTAGCCCTAGTTTTTCGCTTGTACAATATTATATAACTATAAAAGATAAAATAAATCTGCTTCATGTTGATTTCTATCGGCTATCTGATAGTCAAGAAAGTGACGCATTAGATATTTTTGCTGATAACCAAGCAATCATCTTGATTGAATGGCCAGAACGGGGCATGATACCATCACAAATGAGCGCGCAAGATAGAATTTGGCAGATCGCCATTAAAGATAATGCTGATGCGATGATGCGCGATTATATCATAACAACACCTGAACGGGTGAGGGATTTAGAGTTTGATAGAACATAAACCATTATCGCTTTACCGTGCGCCATTTGGGGTGGCATTAAGCGATGTTATTGCCGAACATTTATTGAAGCGCCATCAAACTGATTTAACCGCGCTTGCCGATGGCGTTATTTATCTGCCCACGCGCCGTGCGGTGCATGGTTTGCGGCAGGCATTTTTAGCGCATGCTCATAAAGGCGGCAAGACAGGTAAAAACTTTCTATTACCGCACATGGTGGCATTAGGCGATGTAGGGCCAGATGCGCTAGAAGAAGATTTAGGCATGTATCATTCAGACATATATCATTTAAGCGATAATGATTCAGAAGGCGATATTTTTGGCAAAACGCCAGTTGCCAGCCATGCCCGTTTACTGGCTTTGGCAAAAATTATCATCAATAGTGGTAATTTTGATGTCCATCACGGGCAGGCTTTGGCGATGGCGCATGATTTAGCACGTTTGCTAGATGGTTTGCAAATTATCGGCAAAAATATCGGTGATTTAGATGGAATTCAGCTTAGCAAAGATTACGCGCATCATTGGCAGCGCAATATCACATTCTTAAAAAATATCTTACAGCACCATTGGCAAGCCTATTTGCAAAAATATCAGCAATGCGATGTGGTGGCATATAATCATCATATGCTACGGCTTGAGACGGATAGAATAAATCGACAAAATGATAGCCAAAATGATAATTGGTATTTGGTGGCGGGTTCTACCGCATCGCGCCCGCAAATTGCAAAATTTCTGCATCATATTATGCAACACCCCAAAGGCGAGGTGGTTGTATCGGGCTATCTGCCCCCGCGCAATCTTGCTGATGCAGAAGCAATATGTGCAGATTCAGCGCATCCTTTGCATATTCTCTATAATAATATTGAACGCTGGCAGGCGAAGAGTGATTTGCCGATATGGGGCAAGATGCACGATACGCATATGCCAGATTTGCATCATATATTTCGCTCGGCGCGCCTTACCACAGCATTGCAGGTGAATGATACGCAAATCATGCCAGAAAAAATACCTGAAAAAATACCTGACCATATCCAATTGATTGAAGCAGAAAGCATCTGGCAAGAGGCAAATATTATCGCACTGATGATACGGCAAGGCATTGCCGAACAGCAAAAAATTCTGCTGGTAACAGCGGATAATGAATTGGCGCGTCGTGTGGTTTTGCTGATGAATCAGCGCTATCATATTGATGTGGATGCCACGCATGGCATGGCATTGCAAGATACCATGCGCGGACGTTATTTATTATTACTCACGCGCTGTTGGCAAGAAAATTTCACTGCGCCCGAACGGTTGATTGCTTTGTTACAGCATCCTTTCAGCTGTTTTGGGCAGGTGCGCGAAAACATGTTGCGCGAATTGCGTAAGCTACAATATCGCGTTCGAAACGCCAGAAATGCCCCTGATGAGTTAACATTACACAATGCGTTTTTATCATTGCTGAATTGTAAACCTGCCATCATCGTTGCACCTGAACAAAAAAGAAGCCTCGCGCAATGGCTTGATGGCTTGATAGAATTGGCAAAAGATAGTGCGCGCACAAATGATACCCCAAATGGTGGTGGCGACGATACAGAAGAATTGCACCCGCGCCTATTTCAAGACCAAGATGGGCTTGCCTGTTGGAAATTGCTAGAAAAATTACGCAGCGTTGCTGATGATTATACCGCGCTGAATATCGAGGATTTTTATCAATTATTGCGTTTTTTTCTGTCCCAAGAAACCTACCGTCCGCAAGGTGAGTTCCACCCCGATATTACGATCGTGGGTAGGCTAGAAAGCCGTATGCTCTATGCTGACCGTATTATTTTAGGCGGCTTAACCGAAGGCGCGTGGCCAAACTTACCGCAAGCCGATTTATGGTTTAACCGCGAAATCAGGCAAAAGCTAGAATTGCCAGAACGTAATGTGATTGTGGGGCAATCGGCACATGATTTTTGGCAATTATTATCGGCAAAACAGGTTTTTATCACGCTGCCACAAAAGGTGAATGGCAGTTTGCAAAATGAATCCCGTTTTGTAACACGGCTAAAATTGGCATTTCCCAAATGGGCAGAGGCACAGAAAAACAATGCCAATCAAAAACATTCAGGGCAAAAACATTTAGGGCAATGGCGCGAATGGGCTGATGTTATTTATCACCGCAAGGCTGAAATCAAGCCTTTAATCAGGCCTAAAATTAAAATAGAAAATGCGATGCCTGAAACCATGTTTGTTACAAGCCTGAATCATTTACTGCAAAATCCCTATGGTTTTTATGCTGCTAATATTCTACATTTACGCGCTTTGCCACATTTTTTTGATGATAATAGCGCAAGCGATTGGGGCAATCTGGTTCATAAAATATTAGAAAGTGATGATTTATCGCTTGAAAATTTAAGGCACTCAGCTGATACGCTGATTGAAAAATATCAAACATCAAAGATACGGCAAAAATTGATGCGCGTTCGGTTAGAACCAATTTTGCGCTTTGTTGCCAAGCAGATGATTGATATTACGCGGCATTATTCTGAACATAAGGGGCAGTTTATTTGGAAGACCGAACATAGCGCATTTACCTTACGTGGCAAGGCGGATTTGCTGATGCACAATGATGGCGCGTATAGCATCATCGACTATAAAACAGGGGCGGTGCCAAATATCAAAGATTGCACTGATAACATGTTGGAATCGCAACTACCTTTATTGGGCTTAATGTTACAACAAGGCGGTTTTGAAAATGTTAACGGGCAAGATATAGAATTACTAGGCTATTGGAAATTATCATCACGCGACAATAAAAAACACATTATCACTGATGATGCGGCTGAAACTGATGGTTTGATTAAAAAATACCATGCTGAAATCAGTAAAATTTGGGACGAATATCAAAAAGGCGCACGTGTGTTTGAAATGCGACTTGATATTGAGCAAAAATATGATGATTACCAACATTTGGCGCGCAAGCAAGAATGGTGGGGGGCGTGATGCCAGAGAAGCAATTTCAGCATCAACCGCATCAAAATATCTGGATGGATGCATCAGCGGGTAGCGGCAAAAC
>JAHZMA010000022.1 GCA_022599575.1 Alphaproteobacteria bacterium
GCATTGATGCCCGCCCCCAAACGTTCCGACTGGACTGTGAGCCATTTAATGATGGAAACATTGGTAGAGTTTGGCGTGGATACTGTATTTGGCATGGTGGGGCATTCCAATTTGGGCGTTGCCGAAGCCGTGCGCGTGCAAGAACAGAAAGGCAAGATGCGCTTTTTCGGTATTCGCCACGAAGCCGTTGCCGCTTTTGCCTGTTCGGGCTATGCCAAAGTAAAAAATTCACCCGCCGCCTGCCTTGCCATTGCTGGACCGGGCGCAACCAATTTACTTACTGGTTTATGGGACGCTAAAATGGACCGCGCCCCCGTGATTGCGCTTGCAGGGCAAGTGGATTCGCAAGTTGTAGGTCCGGGCGCATTTCAAGAAATTGATACAGCATCAGCCTTTCAAGCGGTATCTAGCTCGTGCCATACTGTGCTTTCAGATAGCAATCATGCTGAACTTGCCGCGCTTGCTTGCAAGACAGCGATTATCAACCGCGATGTGGCAACTCTAATTTTCCCTGATGAGATTCAAGTGCAAGATATTGGCGATATAGGGCCTGCGCGTCCGCAAGGGCGCATCAGTAGCGTGAATATCACCCCACCAAAACAAGATGTTGCAATGGCGTGTTATCGCATTGCGCGTGCGAAACGCCCTCTAATTATTGTCGGTTATGGCGCGGCGCAAGGCATGGATAATGTACTGACATTGGCAGAAAAATTGAACGCGCCCATTATCACCACCTTTAAGGGCAAGGGGCTGATTGCCGATGACCATCCGCTAGGTGGCAGTGTGTTAGGGGCAAGCGGCACACCCGTTGCTAGCGAGCTGATGTCGGATTCTGATTTACTGATTGTGTTTGGGGCATCATTTTCCAAACATACCGGCATTGACCATCATCGTGCGATTATTCAAGTTGATTTTGACCGTATGGCACTGGGTAAATTCCATGCTGTTGACGAGGCAATTTGGGGCGATATTGCCACCACTGCCGATATGATGCTGGCTGAAATCAGCGATGTGGCTTGCGATAATCAGCGCACAAAATTAGCAAAATTATGGCAAAATTGGCGGGCTGAAAAACAAACCCGTTCGGAAGAAAATAATGGCAAAGGCATTAATTCGGCTGTGTTATTTGCCAAACTTTCGCCCTATGTGCCTGAAAATGCCGTGATAAGCGTAGATGTTGGCAATAACACCTATTCATTCGGACGTTATTTTGAATGTAAGGGCAATCAACGCGTGATTATGTCGGGTTATTTGGGGTCGATTGGTTTTGGTTTCCCCGCAGCGATGGGCGCGTGGGCGGCAGTGCGTGATGATGCCGAAAATGGCGGCGCTAAACGTAAAGTGATTGCTGTGGCAGGAGATGGCGGTTTCGGGCAATATCTGGCGGATTTCACAACAGCAGTCAAATATGGCATGGATATCACGCTGATATTGTTGCATAATGGCGAGTTAGGCAAAATTTCTAAAGAACAGCGCGATGGCGAATGGCAGGTATGGCAGACCTCATTGCAAAATCCGAATTTTGCCGATTATGCCAAATTATGCGGTGGCGATGGCGTGCGGGTAACTGATGAGAAAAATTTAGATGCGGCATTCAAGCAAGGCTTGGCATCGGATAAACCTTTCATCGTAGAAATCATGACCGACGCGCTGTTGACGTGAGGGACACACTCCTCCGCTAATATTGAGTAACCTGACAACAACACAGCCTTTTGTGCCACATACCCCTAGCCAAGAATTTTCCTTATTTTGTTTGTTGAAATGATGATGTGCTTATGTTGTTTCCTAAATTTAATGTTATACGTAATTTGATTTTAACTAATAAGAATCTAGTATGAAAAGCTAGTTTGCTGGATATGAGGAGGATAAAAAACACCTATAATTACATACGGGTTAGGTGCTATTCTATGCCATTCACGCGTTGTCCCAAGAAAAAAATGCAAGTCTTTTGTTAGAGCAAAATCATCCAAATATTTTTGTCTTACTTTGTCTATCGCGTCTCTTTCCGATGAGTTCTTTTTTATACTCCAATATAATTGACCAATCTCCCAATCCTCTATCATTAATTTACTCTGCCTGCCTATATCATCTTCAAATTTGAAAGAAAATTTCTTTGGTAATTTAGGCATCATTTTAAATTCTCTCATTTCTTGTTCTTGGAATAATTTACCTTGATAATGGTCAGCAATAACTGCTCTTATTTTTTCTTCAGACCATTCTTCACTAACATCTTCTACAATAAAATCAATTATTTTTGTTGGTTTAAACACGGCAAGAGACATTTTATTATCATGTGCTAATGAAATTATTTCTTCTAAATTTGAAAAAACTTTGCCTTCTTCAAGCACCATTTTTCTACGCACTTCCCAATTACGTGATGTATCAATTTGCTCACCTAATCTTATATTGTCTATATCAATAATGCGATAACTTTCAGGCCTATTATCATTTTTACTTTTAGCAATATTGGCTTCAATCCATTGATATTTCTTATAACGTTGACTATCCTTCAACTGACGAAAAGGGATAGGATATAACCTTATCCAACTGCCATCTTCTCTGACTCCAGCAGTGCATGCCAACTCTAAATACTTCTTAGATATAGTAGGGTAAGTTTTAACAGTTATTAGAATACGTTCAAGAGGCATATATCAACCTTTTAATTAAATATGAATAGCAGAAAATTTTTTATCTAATCTTTGTTCCATTGCTTTTGACACACGGCTTCTATGGCACATGCGATGGTCAGCTTCAAAGCATGTAATGGCTATACGCCTATATTCCTTAAAGATTCCATATAGTTTATCCATAGCTTCATGATTTTCTTGTAATGTTGTTTTTTCATATTCATTAAAAAGTTTTTGATAATCAGTTTCATTGGTCAAAGTTTGTCTTTTTTCTGAAACAATCCCAAGTTCTGGAATGTGAATATAATCAATATCTAGTTTTTTTAATGTTTCTTTTAAAACTGAACCAGAAAAACCATATTTACGACTTATTGGATTTTTTCTTACATCGCACAAAATTTTTACATTATTTTTAATTAATCTATTAAGATAATTTTCAAAAGATTTTCCTTCATAACCAATTGTAAAAAATGCAGTTTTTGTTTCTTTTGGTTTAAGACTTTCAATTTCTGCTAATTCTTCACCTGACATAAGCTTATCAACAATAGTGCTTTTAATAGCATAATAAGGATATTTGCGATAAACTTCTTTAATAAGATTATCTGCCTTTAACTCCTTATATTTATCCTTAAAAGAAATCATTTTTCTTTTACAATCTTCAGAAATTAGATTAAGGTAATCAATATTAGTGTCAGCTAATTGCCAATTATCTTCATTAAAAATTGCTCCAATCTCAATCAAACGACGACGGTCAGCGTATGATTGAAAAGAAAAGCAGCCAAATTTATATGGCACAAATTCATAACTTTTTTCTTTTTCACAAATCATTGTAAATAAAAAAAGATATTTCTGTAAATCAGTATTATATAAGCGACCGCCAAATATTTGGAGTAACGCTAAAAGTAATTTTTGACGCGCAAATAACGATTTTTTTTCAGCCATTTTCTTACATTATCCTATATAGATTATATTAAGTAATTATTAGCGTTTTATCAATAAATTGTCCACCTAATTATTTTTTTATTCCTTACTTTATGCCTCCTTATCCCTCTCAACAGTTAGCAAGGTTTGTGCTTGTACCGTTGGCGCACTCACCTTGCCGATGGTACTATAGCAAAGTAGTAGCACGGAAAGACGAGGGTGTGGTGCGCTAACTGCTAAAATAAAGCAAGAGGGAAAAGACGAGGAGGGGGTGTATCAATTCATCATCATGCGTTGTTAGCCACATCTCCATCGCCCCTTTCGTCTCCCCTGCGGAAGCAGGGGTCTAGGGTTAGTTTGCACGGAGTGAGTTACAAATGCAAGGCAAACGTCTTTTGCAAATGTTGCAATAAGTGGGCTTTTTTCGGTGAGGGCTTGCGGGTTACCAACATTTTTGCCTTGCAAAAATTTGGCCCCCTTACGCCCTCGCATTGTGGATTCCGTGTCTCTTACAATGTGCAATCCCCGATTGCACATTGGCACGGAATGACGAGGGTGTGGTGTGCTAACTGCTAAAATAAAGCAAGAGGGAATGACGAGGCAAACCTTACCCCACGCCCGGTATTAATATCGTAGAAAGAGCTGGCACCAATGCCGTGATAAACCACGCCAATAGCAATGCCCCCAAATATGGGAATATATAGCGTAACAGTTTAAAGTATGGCACGCCCGTTACCCCCGAAGCCACATACAGGTTCAGTCCGTAAGGCGGGGTGATAAACCCAATCGACGCCCCTACCAGAAATATCACTGCAAATTGCACGGGTTCAACCCCAACCGAATGGGCAATCGGCGCCAAAATCGGTGCTAGAATAATCGTTACTGGCAGGCTTTCTAACACCATTCCAGAAATGAAAATCACAAACATTGCCGTGAATAAAACCGTATAATAACCGCCACCCGTAGAGAGGATAAAATTACCAATCGTTTCTTGCGCCCCTAGCACCGAAAGAATCTGTTGCATCACCACCGAAATCGCAATCAGCGGTGCTAAAATGCCGGTAATTTGTGCCGAACGCATGGTGATAGAGGGCAATTCTTTTGGTCCAAAACCTTGAACCACCAACATTTCACGATAGGATTTTTTCTCTATCGGCTTTTCTTCATTATCGCCAATATAGCGGTTTAAAAACATGCAGACAAACCCAACAATCACACAGAAACCAACAGTAACACCCGCCGCTTCAGTCGGTGAGAATTTACCCGTATAAATGCCCCACAGCACCAACGCAATCGCCATAAAGCCGAGCCAACCGCCAAGTGCGGTTTTCACGATGCGCCGCATATCAAAACTAATTAAATAGCCCCAACCATTGATGGTGCAGATAATAAACGCCACCGACATCATGCCAAACACCATCAACATGCCCGGGATAATGCCCGCAACAAATAGGTCGGAAATTGGCAAATTCATCAAGAAACCATAGACAATGAAAATAATAGAAGGCGGAATGATAATGCCAACCGTACCACCTGCGGCCGCTGTTGCGGCTGAGAAACGCTCATTATAGCCGCCCTTGACCATTTCGGGGTGCAGCATAGAACCAATGGTAGCAGTGGTTGCCGAATTAGAACCTGAAATCGCCGCGAATAAGCCACACGCGCCAAGCGATGCCATCGCAAGCCCGCCACGCAACCAACCCAAACAGGCATAGGCGAAATCGCTCAACCTTCTGGCAATACCAGAACGGTTAATCAAATCACCCGTTAGAATAAATAACGGCATTGCCAGCAAGGCAAACCCATCCGAGAAAATATCGGCCATTGCTTTGCCAATATTATCCAGCGATAAGCCAAGCACAAACGACATGCCAATCACCCAATAGCCAATCACCAGAAATACTGGCGTGCCTAGTGTGAATAAACCCGTTACGCTTAGCGAGATGAAAATTATCCAAAAACTATCTGACATATCACTCTCCACTACCGATGGCGACTTGCTTAATTAGCACTTCACCCGAACGATAATTTTTAACATCTATGATTAAATTTTCAATCACCCGCGCTACCAAACAAATGAACGCAAGCGGTATCGCCATCAAAAACCACCATTGCATCACACTATCAGTGCCCAGTAAGATTTGGAAATTAGCGATTGAATTGATAATAACTTTGGTTGAGGTGGTCACCACAATCCAAGAAAAACCTATCCATAAAATACCATCTAGCCATAATAACGCATATTGCAAATGGCGGGGTAAATTGCTACGCACTTCGGCAAATCCCAGATGGGTGCGTAATTTAACGTTATAGCTACAGCCGAACCATGCCATAATAAGGAATAAATAAGGTGGCAATGTGGTTGACCATGGTGCTTGAAGATTGAAAACAAAGCGCCTAATCACTTCTACAAAAATAATAGCACCAATTGAAAGGTAAGAGATAATCATAATATAGCGCTCTAAATGGCGCTCAATCAATATATATTTGCGGTAAATAATCTGCAAGCCAAGCGACACTGCCAGCAACAAAATCAGTGTAACCGTCCAAAGTGCAGGACTTTGAGTTGCGTCTTTCACGGCAAAAATATCGCCAGAAAAAAATGACGCGATTAAAAATGGTATATCGGTTATAAACACTTTATTCTCCCTCTACCCTCAAGTAAAATTTACTCTTTTTAGCAATTTATGAGCATAAATATCAGCAAATATAGGGTGCAAAATCAAAATCAAGATTTCACACCCCATATTTATGCTTCATTCAATAATGACGCGTGATTAACTAACCCACCATCTACGAGGCTCAACATTTTCAGCCAATGTATCTTTTGGAATCTCGCGCGCGATATTATAAATATCTTTATAAGTATCTTGACCGCCAGACCAGCCATTCAAGCGATCACGCCATTTAGCCCAAGATTTAGGTTGGAATTCAGGAGAACATAATTCTTCAGCCTTTTTGATTTCCTTTTCAGAAAGTGATGCCACACGCACATTTTCTTTCGCGAAAATCGTATTTGGTAATTGCGGATTGCTAAAGCCAACCGTATTCACCAAAGCCGCTTCATTCGCCGCTTGAACATGCACTTGCGTAAGATAAGCTGATTCCATCACGGCATCTTGTAATTTACCGCTGAATGAATCAAACACTTTTGCTGAGATAGCTGTATGTTCGGTACCACAGAAGAATTTCAAATCAACCGATTGCGTTACCACAGGCGCCATATTGGCATAAGCCACTGCCGAAGCCCATGTTTCAGCACCATCAATCAAGCCTTGCTTCAAGCCATCTAATGTTTCTTCCCAAGCCACAGGCACAGGATTCAATTGAAGAAGTTGCATGGCAATACGCCCTAATTGCGTGCCAGTAACACGGTTTTTAGTGCCGAATAAATCATCAATCTTGGTTACAGTAGGCTTTTTAGCAAAAGATTGCCCAAGCTGAATGCCACGCAATTCGCAATGAGTGAACAAGAATTTCACGCCATGACGTTTTTCAAGCGGGTCGCGTAATAATTTTACTGATTTTGGATGATAGAAAAAGTGATATTGCGCTGCACGGCTAGGGAACATATAAGCATAATCTAGCACATTTAGATAAGGTGCCTTACCAGCCGAGTTTTGCGTAGAAGCTGCATAAGCATCTACCACACCTAATTGCGTTTTTTCTACACAATTTAGCTGACCACAAATTTGGTTATTACCGATAAATTCAACGATAATCTCACCATCGGTGCGTGCTTCTAAATCACGGGCAAATTCTAACACACCTGCACGTTCAATCAATAGGTTGCGCTGATTAAAACCCGCCGCGCCCAATTTAATTGTGTGTTTGGGTTTTTTACGATATCTTTTCTTATATGTTGATTCAACCGCTTGTGCCAATTTAGGCATTGTAACAACACCTGTTACCATACCCGCACCAAAAAGCACAGAAGACATACCAAACTGACTTGACAGTTTGAATAAATCTCTACGCGATATATTACTGAGTTTGTCTGAAATTTTCATGCTAACCTCCTTATTGAATTACCTAATAGTAGCATCACAAATTTTAAAAACAGTTACTTCATTGTTTTAAAACTTGCAGTGCCATGTTAATTATAATATGTTCACTTTGCAAGTAAAAAAGCAAATATTTTATTTATTCCTGTGGAAAATATGATGAATAACCCAGAAGATACCAACATTATCTCTACTGACTATCTGATTATCGGGGCAGGTTCGGCTGGTTGCGTGATTGCCAACCGCCTTTCTGCCAACGCTAGCAATCAGGTAACATTGCTAGAAGCGGGCGGCAAAGATAATAACCCATGGATCCATGTGCCAGTGGGCTATTTCAAAACCATGCATAACCCATCGCTTGATTGGTGTTACCGCACCCAACCCGATACGGGCATTAATCAGCGGCAAATTGAATGGCCAAGAGGCAAAGTGTTAGGCGGTTCATCATCGCTCAATGGCTTGCTATATGTGCGCGGACAGCCCGAAGATTACGATGGTTGGCGGCAGATGGGCAATCAGGGCTGGGGCTGGGGCGATGTGTTGCC
>JAHZMA010000023.1 GCA_022599575.1 Alphaproteobacteria bacterium
CTTGCAGAGGCAACTGGTTTACAGCATAATGTTATTCGCAGGCATATTAGCGTAACCTTACGGCGCGATAATCAGCTGACTATCAGCACAATCAGGGCAAGAGGCGGTAATACCCGCTTCATATTGGAAAGCGCACCAGGGACAACCAATGATGATTTGTGGCGTGGCATTTCTGAACAGGTGGCAGAGTTTTATCGTAACCGTTCAATCGTATTACAAGCGGCATAGGGAGGCTTAACAATGGCAAAATATCAATTTATAGATGGTTTCACTTTTGAAGCCAACACGGACATAGAGATTATTGAAAAAATAAGGGAGTCTGCCTTTGTTAAAGAGGATAGTCTGAAAGCTTATGCAAGCGCATTAGCGCAACGATGTAAAAATATGAGTGGTGCTGAAATCACATCATGGCCACCTGAAAAAATGGTGGCGGATATGATTGAGAAAAGCGTTTTAACACCACTTTAATGAGTCTTAAAGTTCCTTTCAATGCCCATCAAATGGTGTTGAACTTTAATAGGGTGGCATCAAAAAGATACCACCCTTATTTTTTAACCTAAAGTTATTTTGTACTGATCAAGATTACCAAATTTGTTATTAGCAAATTGATGAGCCGCGTCCAATTGCTTTTGAAGTTGGCCATCTGGTATTGCTGTTCCAGTAAAGCCAATGTTTTGAAAACGACCTTCACCATCAATGATACACCAAACCCAATCAGTATTATTCCAATATGAGTGTAAATAAATATAATGCAATATTATCACCTCCTTTCAAATTAAATAAGGCTATAATGCCTCAACCATTTGAAGCATCATTACTATTTATATAAATGTATAAGTCTAAAATGAAAAAAAGTGAAAAAATGCAAATCTTTTTCTTGTTACTAACGCTAAAAATAAAAAAGTATCATTTCATCTGACCAAAGGTATCATTTCATGTGGCGCGCTACAGTTACAATCACTAAAGCCTTTATGTTTTGCAAGCATCGTAACAGTGGGGTATTTTTAGTGAGGGCTTTGTCCCTGCATTGTGGATTCCCTCTTGCTTTATATAATAGTTAGCAAGGCTCTTCCTTATTACCGATGGCGGTCGAGCCTTGCCGATGGTACTATAGCGGAGTAAAATTGCACAGTGGCACGGAAAGACGGATAGGGGCAGGTTTTTATAGGTGTGTAACGCAAAAGCCGTGCGTGCCCGCGATACATTATTATATGGGGGGCTTTGCGACATACGCTTTGGCTGGTTTGTCCGTAGGACACCAGCCTCGCGATGACGCCCCCCATACCCCCCACCGCTGTTACTCAACACTAAAATCTTGCGTGTCTTGCTATACTCAATATTAGCGGTGGAGAGTGTATCGGGATTACTCAATATGAGTAGTGGTGTGGTAAATTACCTTCTGGTAAATTGCGCTTCGTGTTCCGCCATTTTGTTCAGCCAGCCTTGTGCCGCTTCTTCATCGCTATTTTCTTCGCGTTCAATCCGCGACATCATGCGAAAATAATGCCGATTTTCAGTGCCGACTTTTTCCTTATATAATTCCATATTCTGCCGTGCCTTGCCCCATATTTCGGCATCAACCAGCGCTTCCACCAGCAATAAAATGGTAACAGGATTATCCATATCGCGGGCGCATAAAGCTTCCATCGATCGTGCCTTATCAAGATTATTTTTCGGTTTAGACATGCGAAGATAAGCCGCCGCCATTTCGGAATTAGCAATTTCATGCCAATGTTTTTCAATCAACCCCATCGCCTTGCGTGCTTTATTTTGCTGTTCTAACACGCGCACATAAAGATGCACACCCGTTTCAGGCATGGCATTATAGGCGGCAGAACCATGTTTTTCAGCTTTGGAAAGATTTTCTTCTTTCAATGCCGCTTCGGCAAGTGCCCAGTGCATTTCGGCGCCACGTTGCCCTGCTTCATCTTTGCTGATAGCATCTAAATTTTTCAATTGTTGCAATGTTTCTAAACCATCTTCGAAAGCACGTAAATTTAACTGTAGCGAGAAAATTTCTCTCAATAACACAGTGGAAGCGGGTTGCAATATAAGTGCGCGTTTGGCATAAGCAAGTGCTTCTGCAAATAAGCGTTGCTCTTTAGCATGGCGCATTAGCCCTAACAATCCTAAAAAGGCAGTGTTGGGTTTATCGAGCAATTTTTGAAAATATTCTACTGCCGCCTCATGGTCGCCTGCTAATTGCGATGCTTGTGCGGCAAATAAGGTGGATACCGTATCATTTTCTAGCAATTCATGGGCTTTGCCCGTCATGCGTTTTGCCGCTTTTTTATCGCCTGATGCAATCGCCACTAACGCATGGGTTAACACATCGTAACCACGTTCCTGCTGGCGTTTGCTCCAATATTTACTCACCATGCTTGGCAAATTATTGAGGCGATGCCATGAATTGGTGATAATCACCGATAACACACATAAAATAATTACCAGTGCCACCGCAAAACCGATGGTGGTATCGATATTCCATTGCGCCCACACAATATGCACATGGCCTGGGCGGTTGGCAAGCCAGACAGCCAGCCATACCAATAAACCGATTTTAATGCCCCAACTGATTGCTTTGGTCATGCTTTTATTCCTTAACCTTGTTCGTCAGTTTGCACCGCATTAGCGGAATCATCACTCAAATCATCACTCAAATCTTTAAGTGATTCTGTAATTTTGTCGCCAATTTCTAACCTTATGGCATCAACCGCTGTGAGTACTTGCTGGCGCGCTTCGGCATGTTTTAGCCATTCCGCCAATTTTGTTTCTTGCCCATAGCGGATAATATCGGGTTTGGCATAGCGGATAGCTTCTTCCAGATTGCCTTGCGAGAGATAATATTCAGCACGTAGCAAATCATTAAGGTTTGAAACTTGTTCTTGCTTTTTGAATTGCACTAATGAGCGCACCCTTACAATCGCTTGTTCTTTCCAATCATCGGCTTCGCTATCGGTTTTTCTAACCAGTACGGGATACAGAAAATCGCTATATTGTTGTGATAAAATAGGGAGTGCAACAATCGGTTGGTTTTGGTGAAGCCTTAAAATACTGATATGGTTGCTAATATCATCACGATAATCAGTGTTTTTGGTTAAATCATCAAAACGACTTAATTGTATCTGAAAATTAAGTCCATCGCGAATGCGGGCATCAAGCAATTCCAACGCATAAAACAAACCAATTGAGCGGCTGAAATTACGTTCAAATAATTGCCCTGATTCCAATTCTACATTTTCTAAACGGCGTGATAATAGCCGTGAATTTTCTTCCAGCTGTTTTAACAAACCCGTTAAAGAATCGATTTGCACTTGGTTGGTTACCGCCTCTTTTTTCAAGATTTCCACACCTAGCCTTGCATCTTCTAATTTTTGCAATTCTTCTGCGGACATGCCACGCTGTTGCCCAAACACTTCCGCACCTTGTTCTTGTTGAAAATTGAAACTTAATAAAGCAAGACTGGCATTGGCTTGCTCTACCTGATTCAATCGCTCTTCCATCTCAGTTATTCTATCAAGCACTGCGCCTACTTGCAAGTTACCAGCACCACCACCAGTTTCATTGCCATGCCCATCATCATATTCGTCGCCATGTTCGTCATCATGGCCGCCCAAACTCGCCTGTAATTTTCTATCAATGCCATCAGACCAAAGTGGGCGCGTTACCACAGCTAAAATGGCAATAAAAGATAGCAATAATGCCCAATGAGAGGCAGTTGATTTCGGTAAATCAGAATCAGCGGCACCACCATGTCCATGCCCGTTACCACCACCATTATGGTCAGGCATTTCTTCCATTGTTAGCTCAGCTGGTTTTTCTGGTTTGGCTTTGCTACGGTCGCGAAAGGCACCACCACCTGTATCAATGGTTGGTTCTTGCGGCATCAGGTCAACACGTTCAAGCGCAGGAATATCGGCAGGCCCGCCATCGGCAAATTCTTGTGCCATCGCCAAATCGGCAGCACTTAAATCTTCTTGGTTATTATTTTGCGCTTCAGAACCTTTGACAGAGATATTGTTAGGGTCCATTTCAGGGTCGCCATTTAATGCTTTTTGAAATGAGGCAGGCAGAATAATATTTTTTCTAGCCGCCGTAACCGAGATTAGCTCCAGACGGTTCGCAGGAATTCTATTACGTTGTTTCCAGCCCTGCACGGTGCTAACGCCAAGCCCTATTTCTTTCGCCATTGGCCGTAGGCCACCGAAACTATCCAACACGGCGACAACATATTCTTCACCAACAATATCAAAAGGTTCTGCCATTAATCTTACCCTTATATTTTACCATTCAGACCTAATGTTATTAAGTCCATTTCAAAATTTCTATCATCGCATCATCAGAAGATATGTCGGCAATTTTGGTATCCACAGCTATGTTAATATTCTGTTTTTGCCATTTTTCAACATGTTTTTTGACCATATCACATACAGCCTGACTCAAGCATACAAAACTTATAGTATATTTTAAATGATTTTGCAAAGTATGATTATAAAAATTTTTCATAAAAATTTCAGCCGTACGTGGCGAGAACAACATAACCGCATAAAGTTGTGGCAAAATATCAGCAAAATTGTCGGGCAGGCTTGCCACCGCAATGGTTTGATACAGGCTAACACGCTTGGTATGAAAGCCCGTTTGATTTAATTTTTCTGCCAATGAATGGGGATGGTTATCGGCCGCCCCATGATAAAGCTTTGCATTTTTATCGGCATGGTTGCAAATAAGCTGGTAGAGTGTGTCAACATTGCCAGAGGCAGTAAGAATATTGGTAAAGCCATTATTTTTAGCAGTCTGCGCGGTTTTCGTGCCCACCGCATAAAGCGGCATTGTTTGTAATTTTTGCCACAAAGCATGATGATTCTGCAATCGATGCATTAATGCGCGTACCCCATTGGCTGATGTGAAAATCAAGCCACCTATGTGATGATCGGGCAGGGGTGCGTTAGGTAAAAATGTAACTTCCATCATCGGCATGATGATAGGGGTAAAGCCTTGCTGTTGTAATTTTTTCGCTAACATTTCGGCATCAAGTGCGGGACGGGTAATGAGGATGCTATTTTTCATGTTTGATATCATGCTTGGGCGTTTCATACTTGATGAGTTGTGGGTAACAAATGCGGTGCTTGTATTTTAAGTTGCTTGGCAAGCGCTATACCCATTGCGGCAGGGGTTTTGAATTGCCCATCAGTGCCAGCAATCATACCTGTGATGGTCTCACTGCCAGCCTCATTGCTTAATTGTGCCTGTATGCGACTGCTAGCAGGCATCACGCGTTTTGAATCATTCATCGTGCGCTCTCTAAATTGTGTGAACACACCAATCGCCGTATGGCACGAGCCATCTAAATGGCGCAACAAAGCCCGTTCTGCCAATAATTCATCTAATGTGAGCGCATCAGATAAAGGATAAAGCGCGGTATGGAGCGCGATATTATCAGCATGGCAGGTGGCGGCGATAATGCCTTGACTGGCGGCAGGTAGCATGATTTCGGCAGGCAAAGCAATTGCATTGCAAGTTTGCACCATATCCATGCGTATTAAGCCCGCCATCGCCAATATGATTGCGTCTAATTTTTCGCTGTGCATTTTCGCAAGCCGCGTTTCAATGCGTCCACGCAGGGGGATAATCTGTAAATCAGGGCGAATGGCGCGTAATTGCGCGGCACGGCGTGGCGATGATGTGCCGATGCAAGCATTGGGCGGTAAATCATTCAGCCTGTGATAATGTTGTGTGTGCCCAATCAGGCAATCGCGCCGATCATCACGTGGTAAAACGCAGGCGAGTTTGGTTTTATCATGCAAGCTACTCTCTAAATCTTTGGCAGAATGCACGGCAATATCAATCTGGTCGTTCATAAGCGCATCATCAAGCTGCTTAATGAACAAGCCTTTACCACCAATATCATACAGCGGACGGTCTTGGATTTCATCGCCTTGCGTGCTGATGGGGATAATTTGATAGCTGATATTATCGAAATGCCGATTCAGGAATTGGCAAAAAATATCAGTCTGTTTGCGGGCAAGTGGCGATGCCCTTGTACCAATCCGTAATGTGCTGGCTTGTGAATTTTTGCCATTTGAAATTTTGTTGAGCATAAATTATTCATTAATTAGGTGATTGCAATATGCAACGAAAATAGGCATATTGTGTAAGTAGGTTTTGCGATAAAATTGTAACAAGATAGTGAAAGAATGTCAAAAAAATGTCATCACAAAAGCCAATAGTGGAAAAGCCGAATAAATCCTTGCCTGCTGGCGCGAATTCAGGTAAGGGAAGTAGCACAAAAGCTGATAAAGAAGCAGCGTTACAACGGAATCTAAAACAAAATATTGCACGGCGCAAACAGCAACAAAAAGCCAGAGGGCAAATGTAGCCGTAAAAATGGAGGAAAAATAATGGGCGTGTTGCCAGATAATTGGATTAGAGAACAAGCACAGAAAAATGGGTTAATAGAACCCTTTATTGATTCACAAACCCGCGAGGGAGTGATTTCGTACGGGTTATCATCTTATGGCTATGATGCCAGAGTGGCAGACGAATTCAGCATTTTCACCAATGTCGATTCGGCGATTGTTGACCCGAAAGATTTTCGTGATGATGCGTTTGTGAAACGTCAGCAAGATGTGTGCGTGATACCGCCTAATTCGTTCGTTTTGGCGCGCACGGTTGAATATTTCCGCATTCCGCGCGATGTGCTAGTGGTTTGTTTGGGCAAATCCACCTATGCCAGATGCGGCATTATCGTTAATGTGACACCGCTTGAGCCCGAATGGGAAGGGCATGTAACGTTAGAATTTTCTAACACCACGCCATTGCCTGCAAAAATCTATGCCAATGAGGGCGCGTGTCAGTTTTTATTCCTCAAAGGCGAGGGCGATTGCGATGTTTCTTACGCCGATCGCAAAGGGAAATATCAGGGGCAACGGGGTGTAACACTGCCACGGATATAGGTGCGCCTCATTTACGGTTTTTTCTCTGCCTCCAGCGCTTGTTCGATGATGCGGACTACCGTTTCGGCTTTTGCAAGCTGGGCGGGGAGTAACTCATCTCCAAGACTCTCATCATCAGTTTCATGCGTGCGCCAAATAGACTCTTCTATAGATTTAACTTTCTTTTTTGCCCTTTCAAGCGCAGTGCCATAGTAAGATGATTTCACATGTAAATCCACCCCGATATCAATGAGGAATTTTATTAATTCATTGGAATCCTCCCCATGAATCGCATATATTAAAGGAGTAGTGCCATTCTTCATCACGATGGTAGGGTCAGCACCATTTGCCAATAAGAATTGTGCGATTTCTAATGTGCCAACAGTCGTGAATATTGTTTTATTGCTGTTTGGGTTTCTGGCATTAACAGCAACACCATTATCTAAAAAATATTGAATCAGCGGAATGATGTTATTATTATTTGTATCTGCCAACTGCATAAAGAGTGGCTCGTTTGCCGAATAGGGATTATAACCAATATTTATGCTGCGGTAGTCTGATGTAACTTCCCGTAGTAACATTTCATCAATGGTTGGTGAAATGTTAATTTGACGATCTTGATAAGTTACATAAAATCGATTTATGTTATCATGTTTTGTTGCTATGTCATCAGCATATATCAAAAAATCTTCGGTATGATGCAGGAATTTATTAAGTTCTTTTGGTTGAAATTGTTGTAATTCATCGATAATAGCACTCACATCATTTTCAGTTAAAATATCACGGAATTCGTTATCAGATAGGACGACATAATAGCCGAATAATTTTAATTCTTCGCTTTTTAATATGTCGAATATTGATTTCTCTTGAGCAGATACTGGTTTGGTATGTGCGAATGCTAGCAAACATAGCACCAAACCCAACATAATGGGCTTGGTGATTGAAAACATGGGTTTTGATAGTTTCATTTTATTTTCCTTTATTTGGTTAGATTAAAATTTTTTATTAACTAAAAGTTGTTTAGCATCAGTAATCTTAGCTTGTAATTCAGATAATTTGCAATTATCAGTTTTGTTAGTGTATTTTTGCAATTCACAGCCAAGTTTAAC
>JAHZMA010000024.1 GCA_022599575.1 Alphaproteobacteria bacterium
CTAGATGAAGCGCAAGATACCAATCCGTTGCAATGGCAGATTATCAAAAACATTGCCGAACGGTTATTTGAAAAAGGCGCGTTATTTGTGGTGGGCGATAAGAAGCAATCCATCTTTAGCTTTCAAGGTGCAGATGTTGATGAATTTGAGAATAATTACCAATATTTTTCTGATAAAAGCCAAGCCGAACATGACGCAAAAACCACAACAAAATTGCAAACGCAGAAATTGCAGACCAATCGGCGTTCTTGTGCCGAAATTATGGATTTTGTTAATCTGGTGTTTGGCAAGCAAGCGGGTACATTAGGGCTGGCAGATGATTTCCCTATCCATAAAGCGCATCGGGCTTTGCCACAAGATAAGGGTTATGTGGAATTATGGCAGTTGCGCCATTATCAGCGTGGCGAAAAAGAAGTGGCAATGAAGGAATATGCCCGCGATATAGCGCATCAGATGCAAACATTATTGGCGAGCAATACGATTTTGCCCAGCACCAATAAGCGGATTCAACCGGGCGATATGATGATATTGGTGCGTAAACGCGATGAGATGGCGCATTTAATTGTGAAAGCCCTGCGCGATAAAAATATTGCGGTAACAGGGTTGGATAAATATAAATTATCGGAACATATTGTTTATCAAGATATGATGGCATTGCTAGAATTTACCAATTTACCGCAAAATGACCTCAATCTTGCGGCTTTGCTAAAAACCCCGTTCATTGATTTATCGGAAGAAGAAATATTCAATCTTGCCCATCAGCGCGGTGACTTATCATTGTATCAAGCATTGCACCGAAAAAGCGAAACGAACCAGAAATTTCATAAAATAGCGACATGGTTGCAACAGGCTGTGCTGAACCGTGCCGATTTATTATCGCCCGCTGAATTTTTGCACGAAATTTATCACAAGCCTTTGCCATTGTCGCCAGATATTAGCGTGATGCAAGCGTATCATGGGCGCATGGCAAGCGAGGCGCTGGATAATCTACAGCAATTATTGGATTTGGCTTATCAGTATCAAAGCGAAGAAACGCCATCTTTTTACGGTTTCACCCATTGGCTTTATCTTAATAAAGCTGAAATTAAGAGGGATTTTGCTCAGATTAATCAGGTGAAATTGCAAACCATTCATGCCGCTAAAGGTTTAGAAGCACCGATTGTGTTTGTGCCTTGTTTGGGTAAATCACGCAACAGCCATCATGATGATAATATTTACGGCGCAGGACAATTAAATGCGGGTAAATTACACAAAAATGATTATCCATTATGGGTGCCTTATAGCGAAATGAAAACCGAAATTTTCACGCAAATTGACGAGAATGATAAAGAAAAGCAACGAAGGGAAGAAGCGCGGTTACTCTATGTGGCACTCACCCGTGCGCGTGACCAGCTTTATCTGATGGGGATAGAGGAAGAAACGAAAAGCAGTAGCACTATCAGTTGGCATCAACTAATAGATGAGGGGCTGATTGCCAGCGGTTTGATGGCAAGCAATCAAACACGCTGTTGGGGCACAGCATTAGGTGCGCAAACTGAGGGCATTACGATTGATACAAGCGATTCACGCCAGCAAGAAATCACTCTATTGCCACAATGGGCGGATAAACCGATTACCGTTACTACCGATATGCAATTGCCATTTCACGCGCCATCGCAAGCAAGCAAGCAATCAGAGCCAAGCGATAAGCCGCAACAAGAGGTGAATCATGTGATGCAATATGCGGCATTGCGGGGCAGTTTGATACATAAAATCTTAGAAAAAATATCAGTGATGGGGGCGGCATTGGGGCATGAAGCAGAAGCAAGCATCACGCGCTATCTTGTCAATAATGGGCTCACCAAACAGCAGGCAAAAGAAGATGCGGCGCAAATCATGCAATTAATCAATGCCTATCCACAATTTTTTAATCCGCAAGCGATAACAGTGAGGTATCAGAAAATCTTAAATGAAGTGCCGATTGTGGGTGATGTTACAGATGAGAGCGGCAAGGTGAAATCATTTTACGGCATTATTGATAGGCTGATGATTGGCGGTGATAATGTGCTGGTGCTAGATTATAAAACGGGCAAGCGTAACCTCCGTAAATTACAGAATTATCAAAAAGTGATGCAGATTTATGCACAGCTTCTTACCCCACTTTATCCTAAATGCAAAATTGAAACCGCTTTATTATGGATAGATGAGCTATTATTTGATAGGATGGAAATGTAAAGACAAAAAATCCTGATAATAAAATGCTGATGGCTTGACAATTTGATGCGAATCTCGCTTGATGCTAATTTGATAATTTTAGATGTAAGGAGAATTTACAATGGGCGCAGTAACGGTAACGGCAAGTGATTTTGATGATGTGGTATTGAAATCAGATAAAATGGTGTTGGTTGATTTTTGGGCAGAATGGTGTCAGCCATGTAAGGCTTTATCGCCAATATTGGAACAAATCGCCAATGAAATGAATGATAAGATAGTGATCGCAAAGCTAGATGTAGAAGCAGATACAGATTTAGCGCAGAAATATCAAATTCGCTCATTGCCAAGCTTACTCTTGTTTCGTGATGGCAATGTGATTGCGACATCAGCAGGCGCACAACCTAAAGTGCAGTTGCAACAATGGATTGAAAGCAATTTAGAACCCGCTTTTTGAGCATGAGGCAATTTGTGAGAATAGTTGTATTGAAAAATGAATAAAATCAACCAAAATATCTTATTCCAAGATACAGTAGAATTGCAAAGTGATATAAAGCTATCTCATCGGGTTGAGCAAACGGATTGCATTACCATGCTTAACCAACTTCCACCGAACAGTGTGCAATGTATTTTTGCAGACCCGCCCTTTAATCTTGA
>JAHZMA010000025.1 GCA_022599575.1 Alphaproteobacteria bacterium
GCCCGTTACTTTCAGAGTCACATCAACTGATGGGGCGCGTTCCGCTAATTTCATAATCCCGAATGATGGCACAAAAATAACCACCAAAATAATCACTGGAATCACAGTCCAGATAATTTCTAAATTACGATGATGGGTGCGTTTTGATGGGGTAGGATTGTTTTTTTCTGAAAAGCGAACAACAATATAGAGAAGCAAGCCAATCACAAGCAGCGTAATCACCACAATCACGGGCAACACAATATAATCATGCAAGAACGATATTTTTGCCGCAACGGGCGATGCCGCATCTTGAAAACCTAATTGCCATGGCGTTGGCTCGCCTGCCGATGCTACGCCAGATAAAGCGATAGCGGGCAAAAACAGTGATAACACCCCCATAAAAACAGCATCAGTTATTTTTTTAAGTTTCGGATAAAAACGCATATCAATCCTCGTTACATTATCAAATAGATTCTATGACGTATTATAGTCATAATCATCTCAAAATAAAAGCGGTAAATTAAAATAATAAAGCTAAATCACTATCCTTTTTTATTAATTTTACGCTATGATATAGTTGATTTATTTATTTATTTATGGTGATTGTTTCATGGTTGAGCAACAGACAGCAAAAAACAAGACAGAACAAAATATCTTAAGTGCATTGCAGTGGCACATGCTATGCGGTGCTGATAATGTTATCAACAAACAACCCCGTGATTGGTATCAAAAACCACTATCTGCTAAAATCATTATACGACAGGCAAATAAACCAAATGCCCCCATACAATCCCCTGCTATACAATCCCCTGCTATACAATCGACGCCACCCGATCAACCACCTGCAGTTATTACTGGCTCGCTTGCTTTAATTGAAAAAGCCACTAAAATTGCTGAACAATGCAATGATTGGCAACAGCTGATTGATGCCATCACCGCATTTACCGACCACCCTTTGGCGCAAACCGCATCGCATTGTCTCACCCATCAGGGCAGCCCTGCTAAACCTAAATTACTGATTATCGGCGATGTGCCTAGCAAAAATGATGACATTAATGGTGCGTTATTTTCAGGCGAGGTGGGTGCATTGCTCGATAAAATGTTAAAAGCGATTCAATTAAGCCGCTCGGATTGTTTGCTAAGCAATATTATTTATTGGCGTCCGCCCGGTGACCGTAACCTCACCGATAATGAGATTGCGATTTGCCGCCCGTTTTTTGAAAAAATGCTTTCATTCATTCAGCCAGAAATTATCATGGCGATCGGCAATGTAACGGCAAATGCCTTACATGCTGGCAATCAACTGACTGATGATAAAAAACCACTGATTCACAAAATCATTAATCATCAAAACCGTTTTATGACCAAGCCTGTTCAAACAATCAACAGCCTACATCCCAGTTTTTTATTGCGGGTGCCTGATAAAAAACGGGTCGCATGGCAAGATTTACTGGCAATTCAAGCCATAATCACCGATAATAATAGCGATAATTAAAACTTAAACAAATATCATGCGTTATTATTCTACCCGTTATCACTCAAACTCACCGCATCAAGTCCTGCATTTTGATGATGTTGTTCTCAAAGGGCTTGCCGATGATGGCGGGCTTTATCTGCCCGAAACATGGCCGCATTTTTCTGAATCAAAATGGCAAAGCCTTGCATCACTGCCCTATCATCAATTAGCCGTGCAGGTGATAAAACCTTTTATCGGCGATGTTTTTAGCGATGATGAATTGGCTACACTAACGCAAAAATCTTATCATGATTTTCGCCATCAGGCAATTGCACCGTTAAAGCAGTTAGATAATCAGCTATTCTTGATAGAACTTTTTCACGGGCCTACATTGGCGTTTAAGGATTTTGCCTTACAATTTCTAGGCAATTTATTTGATGCGATTTTAGATAAACGCAACCAAACCATCAATATTATCGGCGCAACATCTGGTGATACGGGCAGTGCTGCCATTTGCGCTGTTGCAGGCAAACATAATCAACGGATTTTTATGCTACATCCCAAAGGCAAAGTGTCAGAAGTGCAAGAAGCGCAGATGACCAGTATGCTGAATGATAATGTCTATAATATCGCGATTGATGGCAGTTTTGATGATTGCCAAAATATTGTGAAAAGCCTATTTGCTGACCATGATTTTCGCGATGGCTTAAATCTTTGTGCTGTTAATTCCATTAATTGGGCGCGTATTATGGCGCAGATTGTTTATTACGCCTATGGTTGTTTGCAATTGGGTTTGCGCGATATAGCTGTTTCTGTGCCAAGCGGTAATTTTGGTAATATTTTTGCGGCATGGGCGGCCAAACAAATGGGTTTACCGATTCAAAAATTAATTATCGGCAGTAATTGTAACGATATATTAGCGCGCATTGTGCAATCGGGAATCATGCAAACAAGCCCCGTGATTCCTTCAGTTGCACCCAGCATGGATATTCAAATTTCTAGTAATTTTGAGCGTCTGCTTTACGAATTATTAGGCCGTGATGGTGCAAAATTAGCAACATTAATGAATCAGTTTAAGCAAACAGGCAGGCTTGATTTGCCTGATGATGCCAAAAAATCATTGCAATCATTATTTTGCGCCCATGCGATGAGTGATGATGAAATTCGCCAAGAAATTAATAAAACCTATCAGCAAACAGGTGAGATTCTTGATCCGCATTCCATGATAGGCGTTGCTGCTGGTAAATTATATGGCGGTGATTTACCCGTGATGGCGATTGCCACCGCGCATCCTGCCAAATTTCCAACCACCATCAAGCAAGCCATTAATATTGAACCAAAATTGCCTGATTATTTAAGCGACTTAATGGGGCGCCCCACACGCTGCCATGATGTGATGAATGATGCAGATGCGGTAAAACAATTTATCATTCAAAATCAATGATGCTCGAAAATAATGAAAAGCGCACTAACCCTCCGCATGATTGCCATATCTGCCCGCGCCTTGTGCAATATCGTAACCATAATCAACAAAAATATCCGCATTTTTTCAATGCACCCATACCTGCCTTTGGTGATAAAAATGCCGCACTCGCCATTGTTGGATTGGCGCCCGGTGTGAAAGGTGCAAACCGCACGGGGCGCGCTTTTACGGGCGATTATGCGGGTACATTAATGTATCAAACTTTGTTAAAATTCGGCTTTGCTAGCGGCACGTTTAACGAAAATGGCGATGATGATTTGGCTTTAAATAATTGCCGTATCATCAATGCGGTGCGCTGTGTGCCACCGCAAAATAAACCCGAAACGCCAGAAATCATTAATTGCAATCCATTTTTAAGCCATGCGCTTGAAGCTATGCAAAATCTAAAAATCATCATTGCGCTTGGTGGCATCGCACATCAGGCGGTGTTGCGTAGCTATGGGCTTAAATTATCACAATATAAATTTGGACATGGGATGCTTCACCACATAACAAAACTGCCTATGCTGGTTTTATTGGATTCTTATCATTGTTCGCGCTATAATACACAGACAAAGAGATTAACCGAACAGCAATTTTACGATATTTTTGCCAAAGCCAAAGAATTATTGACAAAAGATTGATAGGTGGAAAGATGAATTTTAAACTGATAACATTAGAAGCCTTTACCGATAATTATATCTATATATTAGAAAATGCGATGAAAAAAACCATCGTGATAGACCCTGGTGATACCGATGTGATTTGTGATTTTGTAGAAAACCAACAGATGCACGTCAACCATATATTAGTGACCCATCACCATGCCGACCATATCGGTGGTATCGGCGCATTATTTGCTGAACATCATTGCAAGGTGATTGCGCCATTTCATGAATCGCAAAAAATTCCTGATATTACCCGTTTGGTAAAAGATGGCGATAATTTCACGCTAGAAAATTTCAAAATACATGCGATTGAAACGCCCGGCCACACCAAAGGGCATATCTGTTATTATATTCCGCAAATTAGCACTTTATTTGCGGGCGATACCTTGTTTGGCTTTGGTTGTGGGCGATTATTAGAAGGCACCCCAGCACAATTATTTCATTCCTTGCTGAAATTACGTGAATTGCCTGATGACACTAATGTCTATTGTGGGCATGAATATACCATGCAAAATATCGATTTTACCCGAAAATTTAGCGCACAGATTGGCTTCACATTGCCCGATATATTTCATCAGCGCGTGGCAAAAATGCAAACATTGCGTGACGAGGGCAATCCAACCATGCCGTTAAATCTGGGTGAAGAAAAACAAACGAATTTATTTTTAATGGCTGATAATCCCGAACTCATAAAATTGCTTGATGCCCCCAATGCAGTGGAAGCTTTTGCGAAAATCAGGCTAGCACGGAATAAATTTTAATGAATGATATTATATATGACCCTGAAATTTTAGAAATCGAACAAACCATCTATCAGCGGTTAACTGACTTAAATATTACGTTTGAAACTTTCAGGCATGCCCCACTTTTTACAGTAGAACAAGCATTAGACGTAATGGATGATATTTCGGGCGCGCATGTTAAAAATTTGTTTTTGCGCGATAAGAAAAAGAATTTCTTCCTTATCACCGCCTATCATCAAACCGATATTGACCTGAAAACTCTGCGCCATAAAATCAATGCCAATGGCAATCTTTCTTTTGCCAGTGCCGATGATTTGTGGGCGCAATTAAAAATCCGCCCGGGCAGTGTTAATCCTTTGGTGCTTATCAATGTTGCGCCCGATGCCAATATTCGCTTTTTTATCGATAAAAAACTGACCGAAGCAGAATCAGTCAATTTGCACCCGATGCGTAACGATAAATCCATCACCTTAAAAAGCGATGATTTAATGGCGTTTTTAAAGGATAGCGGACACAACATTAATGTGTTTGATTTTAGCTTATAACCCTTTAGGTGTTATCTCGTAACCCGCTTCTTCTGGTTCGTCATCTTCCATTTCAGCAGGAAAGCCCGATGCCAACACTTGCACGCCAGCTTTTTCTTCCAATCTCTTGATAATATTAGGCGACCATTCGCGTTCCCCATAGCGATTGATACCATCTTTGATAATATCAATCATCACTGGCGATATTTCCAGTGGCAGATTCACATTATCAGCCGCTTGCTGAAATAATGAAATATCTTTTAACACCAAATCTAAGGTGAAATTAATATCACGGCTACCATTCAAGGTAACTTGAGTCTCGGTTTCATGCACAAACGAATTGCCCGATGAAATTCGAATCGCCTCATACGCAACGTTCAGATTCATTTTTTGTGCCGCACACACTGTCATCGCTTCGGCAAGGCTAAGCAAATTAGCGGTTGCCAAATAATTGGTAACCACTTTCAATAAAGATGCTGACCCAACATCACCTGTATGTAAAATCCGCCTGCCCATCATGGTGAGGATTGGCAAGATTTTTTCAAACGCATCACGCTGGCAGCCTGCAAAAATGGCAATATTACCCGTTGCCGCCCGATGGCAGCCACCCGATACGGGGCAATCCACTGGAAAGGCGCCTTTTGTCGTAAATTTTTCACCAATTCTTTTCACTTCTTCAGCATCGGTGGTGCTCATCTCCATCCAGACTTTGCCCGCGCTGATGCCTGCTAATATACCATTATCACCTTCAGTTACTGCCGAACATGCCGCTGGTGAGGGCAAGCAGGTGATAATGAAATCATTTTTTTCTGCTATTTCTTGTGGTGAATTCGCCCATGATGCACCCTTATCCAAAAATGGTTCGGCAATTTCTTTTTGCAATTCATGCACCGTTAATGCCACACCATTACGCAACAAAGAACCTGCTAATTTAGCGCCCACATTGCCAAGCCCGATAAATCCAACCTTATAACTCATGATAAACCCCTTATTGAAAAATAAAAAATCACGCTAGCGATAAAGATAATATAATGCAAGATTTATTTTCTGGAATTATTTTATTTGTTTTTTACGATTCATCATTTTGCGACTGGTGAGTTTTCGTTTCGGCTTTTTATCAGCATAGGGATTCTTGCCACGTCTTGGAATCAAACGTAACGGCACACCATGCCACGCAAAATCATCGCGCAACGCGCCTGCCAGATAGCGTAAATAATGTTCGGGAATATCAGCCGATGCAAATAGATGAAATTGTGGCGGGCGCGCCTTAATTTGCGTGATATAGCGAATTTTCAAACGCCTGCCACTCACCAAAGGCGGGCTATGGGTTATCACTTTTTCTGCCAACCATTCATTCAATTTGGAGGTGCTGATTTTTTTACACCATAAATCATAAAGCTGTAATGCTGCTTGCGGGATAATATCAAATTCATCATCTTTCAGCGCCGATAGGGTGATAATCGGCACATAGCGAATCATCGGCAAAGTATCGGCAACAATCTGTTCCACCTTTTGCAACGCCGCTGATTTGTTCCGCACCTTATCCCATTTATTCAGTAAAATCATCACTGCCCGCCCTTCATCGGCGGCATGGCGAATTAGGCGTAATTCTTGACGTTCTAACGCTTCGGTGGCATCTACCACAATCGCCACAATATGCGAGAATCGAATCGCTTTGAGTGAATCTTTGCTGCTTAATTGTTCCACTATCTCGCTAATGCCGCGTTTACGCCGCAAGCCTGCCGTATCATAAAGCGAAAAAATATTTCCCTGCCACGCCCAATCAAAACATAAAGCATCGCGGGTTGTGCCTGCCAAATCATGCACCAACACGCGGTCATCATCAAGCAGACGGTTAATCAGCGTGGATTTACCAACATTCGGACGCCCCATCAGCACCAGATTGATTTTCTTGTCATCATCGCTTACGGTAAAATCATCACCATAATAATCTTCAAGCTTTTCAATTAATAATGCTTTGAGCGCATCGATTCCCAAACCATGTGATGCTGAAATCGCAAAATAATTTTCAAACCCCAACCGCGCAAAATCCGCCAATAGGGGAGCGCTATCAGGTTTCTCAATCTTATTAACCAAAGCAACCGCATCAGAACCCGACATTATCACTTTTTTTGCCACAATTTCATCATCAGGCAACAAGCCTGCCCTACCATCTAGCATAAATAAAATTAAATCAGCTTCGGCAAAACCGCGCTTAATCTGTTGATTCATTTTTTGCTGTAATTGTGCGCTGACTGATAATTTATCATCAACCTCTTCAAAGCCTGCCATATCCATCATGATATAAGGAAGACCTGCCAGCATCACTTTTTGTTCGCGCCTATCACGCGTCATACCGGGCCTATCATCAACAAGGGCAATTTTTTTACCCGCTAACCGATTGAAAAGAGTTGATTTGCCAACATTGGGTCGCCCGACCAACGCAACCTTGAAAATATCTTTCATCAATTCAGCGCATATAATTTACCATTGGAAGCAATGATATATAATATCCCATTAGAACTGATAGGGTGACTGCGAAAACCAGACCCAAATTTATATTGTTTCACTTCTTCACCCGTTTCAACATTATAAAGCAATAATCTTTTTTCGTGATTCGCCATCACCAGATAGGGCGTTGATAGTAAGGGGCCGTTCCAAATAATTCGCTCATAACCTTCTTTACCTTTTTCCCAATTTTGCAATTCTTGCGCCCAACGCACCTTACCATCATTCTGACGCAACGCATAAAGTACCGATTGATCATCTAGCACAAAAATATAATCACCTGAAATGCTCATCGGTGTGCTTGCCGAAAGCGGTATATCCCAAATAATGCTTCCCGTTTGCGTATCAAGCGCAACCAGCCTGCCTGAATAGCTGCTGGCAAAAATACGTCTATCAGTCACCACAAACCCATTAACGATACTGGCAATTTGCCCTAACGCATCTACCCGTGAGCTGGTCGCCAAATTTTGCTTCCACACTGTTTCACCATCTGCACGGCTGATGGCAACAATATCGCCATTGGCATAGCCAGCAATCACCCAATTACCGCTAACAGCTGGGCTAATTGACTGAATTAACGCCACCCTTGATGACACTGATTCATGTTGCCAATTAATCGCACCGCTACCAATATCAAGCGCAAAGGTGATATTATTAATCGTGGTGATATAAATGTCATTGCCCTGAAGGGTTGGTGTGCTGTGAATCGGATGCCGTAAATTGCTTTGCCATAAAAGCCTGCCATCATCGCGGCTAAAACCATAAACCAAACCTGCACCCGTGCTAACAATCAGAAATTCGGCATT
Organism: Alphaproteobacteria bacterium; assembly: GCA_022599575.1. Taxonomy (GTDB): domain Bacteria; phylum Pseudomonadota; class Alphaproteobacteria; order JABAAW01; family JAHZMA01; genus JAHZMA01. Next base: position 8,150 of record JAHZMA010000025.1, read on the forward strand.
CACCGCAACACCGCTGCCATAAGCATGTCTATCAGTTTTTGGCACTGGCAATTTAACGCGCCATAATCTTTTACCTTTGCTATCAAGCCTATGAGCCGTCAAGCGGAATTTATTATCCACCCAATAGAGCATATCAGCAAAAATCACTGGCTGTGCCATAATGAATGTGCCCGCTTTATCACCCTTGCCCAAATCTCTGCGCCATAATGGTTTCTTACTGGTAAATGCAATTTTATTATTGAGGGAAAGATGCTGGGCATTGCCACGATATTGCGCCCAATTAATCTGACTGCCTGCTTCACCTAATCGCATATTTTCTGCTGCTAATGCCGCATCAACTTGCAAAGCGGTTTTGGTGCCTAGCACATCAAACCGTTCGCCTTGCAATAGATCACTGCCACCGCAAGCGGTAAGCAACAATAAAGGAATCACGCGCCTTAAATATTTGACCATTATGGTGTTACCATGATAATATTTTCATCTTCCCATGAAACTTACTGCCCACTTTGCAACAAGGCACGGTCGTTAATTTCGCGCGCTAAATCCCGTAAATCGATAGAAAATTCTGGGTTATCAATAATTGATTGTGTCAAGGCTTGCGCTGTTGGGTAATTTTGCTGATAAAGCGCGGCAATCGCGGCATAGTAAAGTGCCACATCACGAAATGGCATATCAGGTTGCAATAAGGGTTCTAACATCTGCCCTGCTTCGCCATAATTTTTATCACCCATATGAATCACTGCTGCTTCAATTCGCGCTAACCCGCTATAGATGGGCTTGCCATCACTAATGACTTTATTATATAACGCCAGCGCATCATCTTTATTGCTATCGCTTTTCGCACGTGCCTGATATAGAAGCGCGAAAATCGCGTAATCATCACTCTCTTGCGCGATAAATTCATCCATTTTCTGCACCCGTTCAGATTCAGGCGTGGCTAACACCGCCTGCCACTGGGCGCTACGCGCCTTTAATTGCTTATCGCGTTTTCCCTTATAGAATTCATTGCCAATAACAAAAACTACAATGGCGAGCAAACTGCCAATAATCACAAACCGCCATTTGCGCCAAAAGCTTTTAAGCTTATCTTCACGCATCGCTTCTTCTACATCACGAAACATTTCATCTACCATGATTCACTATCCTTACATTGATGATTATATGTTGGCACTATCATAACTTAATTCGATAGTTTCTTGCAATGATTTGATATATAATAGAGGGCATGGAACGACAAAATTATCATAATAATAAAGTTGATTTCGGCTTTACCCAGATTTCGGCAGATGAAAAACCACAAAAAGTGCGCGAGGTTTTTGAATCGGTGGCGCATAATTACGATGTGATGAATGATTTCATGTCGCTAGGCCTACACCGATTGTGGAAAAAACGCCTGATTGAAGAGTTGCAAACTGGGCGTCATTTGCTAGATATTGCGGGTGGCACTGCCGATATTGCCCGCGCCTATCTGCAAAAGGGCGGCAAGCATGTCACCCTATGCGATTTAACGCATGATATGTTGCAACAAGGGCAAGCACATATCATCAATCAGCACCCCAACATGATGCAAAATTTAGATTTTATCAATGGCGATGCCGAAAATTTGCCCTTTATGGCGCAACAATTTGATTATGTTACCATTGCGTTCGGGTTACGCAATATGACTTTTAAGCAAAAAGCACTCAATGAAGCGCACCGCGTGCTAAAATTAGGTGGCAGATTATTGATTTTAGAATTTACCCCCGTTGATGATGATGGTATCAAGCAATTTTATGATTGGTGGAGCTTTAATATTTTACCAAAATTAGGTGGGCTGATTGCCAAAGATGCCGATTCTTACATCTATCTGGCCGAGAGTATTCGGCAATTTCCAAAAGCTGATGCGGTGGCAAAAATGATGCAACAATCAGGCTTCGCACAATGTAAATGGCAAAAATTAAATTTAGGCATTGTGGCGATTCATAGTGGCTATCGCGTTTCGCTTGATAATATCGATAACCCTCATAACAACTCATGCTAAACTTTATCGGTAAAATCATTAACCGTTTTACCCTAGCGGTTAAAATATTTATCCTCACCACGCGCTATGGTGTCTGGCGCATCTTGTATCAGCGCGGGCTTGTGCCTTCGCCGATTTATTACCCACTAAAATTTTTTACAAAACGCAAAATGCGTGGCTTGAATGATGGCGAAAGATTGGTAAGCCTATTAATTGCGTTAGGGGGCAGTTTTATTAAATTCGGGCAAATATTATCAGTGCGCCCCGATATTATCGGCAATCAATTGGCCGATGCGTTACGGCAATTACAAGATAATCTACCCGCTTTTGATGAGAATCGCGCCAAACAGATTTTTGAAAAAAGTAATGGCAAAAAAATTGATGATATTTTCAGTCGATTCGATGAAACCCCGATTGCCGCCGCATCGATTGCCCAGATTCATTATGGCATATTGCATAATGGCGACAGAGTGGCAGTCAAAATTTTGCGTCCAAATGTTGATAAAATCTTTCACCGCGATATTGATTTTTTACATACAATATGCCGCTATTTAGAATTATTTGTGAAAAAAAGCCGCTTATTTAAATTCCGCGAGATTATTGAAACCTATCAAAGCTGGATTGAAAAAGAATTAGATTTACGCCTTGAGCTGATTTCTTGCAAAGAATTACGCCATAATTTAGAGAGTGATAGTCATATTATTATCCCGCAAGCCTATCCGCAATATAGCAATCAACATGTTTTGGTGATGGAATGGATTGATGGTATTAAAATTGATGAGAGCCAACAATTAATCAAAGCGGGACATGACCCTGCAATGATTGTACAAAAAGCAGTCGAGCTATTTTTTCTGCAAGTATTCCGCGATGGTTTTTTTCATGCCGATATTCACCCGGGCAATTTATTTGTGCTAAAAGATGAAAGTTTGGCCGCCATTGATTTTGGTATTATTGGCAGGCTTGATAAGCAAACACGCTTTTTTCTTGCCGATATTCTTATCGGTTTCATTCATGGCGATTATCATTTGGTGGCAGATGCCCATTTTAAGATGGGTTATGTGCCTGCCCATCAAAGCCGTGATGAATTCGCCGCCGCCTTACGCATTGTGGGCGAGCCAATGTTTAACAGCGAGGTAAAAACCATTTCGTTCGCTGAAATTTTGATAGAAATGATTGCGCTAGCCAGACAATTTGAGATGCAACCACAGCTTAATTTATTGCTGTTACATAAAACCATGATACAGGCTGAAGGCATTGGGCGTATTTTAACGCCCGGCAAAAATATCTGGCTATTGGCACAGCCTTTAATCGAAGAATGGCTGCTGCTAAACCGCAATCCGCTTCACCATTTGCACAATTTAGGCAAAGAATTATTGCCAATGCTGGCACAATTACCGCAAATTTTGCAAAGCCTCAATCAGCAAGCATCAGCACCGCCTGCACCGCTAAAGCCCGCCTCATCAAAAAAATATTATATTCCGATTGGTATGATGATTGGTTTTTTAGGCAGTCTCTTGGTGTTTTCGCCTTTTTTATTAAATTAATGGCTGAGATTATTCCATCTGACCAGCAGGGTATCAACCGTGCTTCAACAATTATCAAGCAAGGCGGCTTAATCGCCATGCCCACCGAAACCGTGTATGGGCTTGCGGGCAATGCCTATAATGATGATGCGATAAGGTTGATTTACCAAACCAAAAACCGCCCTGCCAATAATCCGCTGATTGTGCATATTGCCAAGCCCGATGATGCCTATCAGCTTGCCGATATTAAAACGGGGTCGATAGCAGAACAGCTTATCCAAAATTATTGGCATCACGATAATCCTGACAATAATGGCGCGCTAACATTGGTGCTAAACGCCAAGCCAAATAGCAGACTTTCTAAATCGCTGATAACATACCAGAATAGCATCGCGATTCGTTGTCCGCATCACCCGATTGCCAAACAGCTGATTGCCGCAAGCAATGTGCCACTTGCCGCCCCAAGCGCGAATATTTCTGGCGCATTAAGCCCCACCCGTGCGGTTCATGTGTTGCAAAATTTTTTAGGCAAAAAACAGCCTGAATTGATTTTAGATGATGCAAGCCCTTGTCGATTCGGGTTAGAATCTACCATCATTGATGCGCGTTATCAGCACCTCACCATCTTGAGACATGGCAGTTTACATGTGCCAGAAACAAATATGAAGGCCGAGATGGAGCAAGAGACTGAAAATATTATCGCGCCCGGTATGCTATCGGCACATTATCAACCCAAAAGCCGTTTGCGCTTAAATGCCACCATGTCCGAAACTGATGAATTAATGCTAGGGTTTGGCGCCTATGATGGCGATTTGAACCTATCCGAAACTGGCGATTTAACCGAAGCCGCCTATCATTTTTACGATTATTTACATCAATTAGATTCGATGAGTGTGCATGAAAAAATCGCAGTTGCGCCGATTCCTCATCAGGATATAGGTATCGCGCTGAATGACCGTTTGCAACGCGCATCTTACACCGAACAATAAATTACCTTACCCTGCCGATTAATCAGCATCACATCAATCGCGATAGTGTCGCTCACAAAGCCCGATGCGGTGTTAACCGCCTTACCCGCCACCAACTGTAAAAAACGCATCCGCCTATCATCATCAATATCTTGCAATAATTCTGATAAATGATGCGCGCTATTGGCAATCGCAATTAAATCCGCAAGCGCATCATCACCACATTCATCACGCGCCCAATCTTGCAATTTTGTAAAATCAATTTGCGAACGCGCACTATGTAAATCGCCATGCCCTAACGCTAGTTTCAGCATTTTGCCAAAGCCGCCGCAAATCGTAACGCGTTTAATCGGATGTTTTTTAAGATATTTCAACATGCCCGCCGCAAAATCACCCATATCAATCAGCGCATATTGGCTTAGCTGATAATGTGCTTGCACCGCTGCTTCCGATAAATTGCCCGTGCTGGCAGCAACATGATTCAACCCCAATGCGCGCGCCACATCAATACCGCGATGAATGGCATGAATCCATGCTGCACACGAATAGGGACGCACAATGCCGCTTGTGCCTAGAATCGATAAGCCGCCCTCGATACCCAATCGTGGATTCCATGTTTTTTCTGCTAATCTTGCGCCATTATCAACCGAAATGGTTACAATTATTTTTGCCTGTAATTGATATTCCACTGCCAAACTTTGCAGATGCTGTTCCATCATTTGGCGTGGCACGGGGTTAATGGCAGGTTCGCCAACCTTAATCGGCAAGCCTGCTTTGGTAACAATGCCAACGCCCTCACCTGCTTTGAAAATCACATCAAGCGCGTTATTATTTTTGCTGATATGAAGCGAAACGCGAATGGTAGCGCCATGCGTGATATCGGGGTCGTCTCCGGCATCTTTAATGGTTGCCGCTGATGCTTTATGTTCGTCAAACGAAACATCATGTAATGTGAATGTTACCTGCTGCCCTTTCGGCAGAATAATGAGTGTTTGCGATAATGATTTTTGCTGTAACCACGCTAATAACGCACCCGAAGCACAAGCTGTGGCACAAGCACCTGTGGTGTAGCCACTTTTTAATTTCTTTTTCTCTAAATCATTCACATTATTGATGCGCCATTATTTTATGCACCGGCAATCGTCATTTCAGCAATTTTAATGGTCGGCACATTAATCGATTGTTCAAATAATAAATCATCGGCAACTGAAAGATTTGCGAACATATCATTCAGATTACCCGCAATCGTCATTTCTTGAACTGGAAAAGTAATTTCGCCATTTTCAATCCAAAACCCTTCCGCCCCTTGCGAATAATCACCCGTAACGCCATTAACGCCCATTCCCATTAATTGCGTTACATAAAAACCTTGCTTAACATCCGCCAGTAATTCTTTCACCGATTGCGTGCCTGCACTTATAAACGCATTGCCTGCCGAAGGGCCTGGCACCGCGCCAATACCACGCCCACCATTAGCCGTGCTTTGCAGATGTAATTTACGTGCGGTGCGTAAATCTAGCACCCAGCCTTGCAACACACCATCTTTTATCCAATGCCGTTTTTTAGTTTGCATACCTTCACCATCAAATAGCCTTGCGCCCATTGCTTGTTTGCGGTGAGGGTCTTCAATAATATTAATCGAATCGGCAAAAACCGCCTGTCCCATTTTTTCTTTCAAAAACGAGGTGCCTTTATAAATCGCCTCACCATTAATCGCGCTTAAAAAATGCCCTAGCAAGCCACGCCCCACGCGTGGCGCAAATATCACTGGCGCTTGCATTGATGGTGCTTGTTTTGCGCCCATTTTATCCAACACGCGCTGTGCCGCCTTTTTGCCAATTAGCTCTGGCGATTTTAGATTTTGCCAATGGCTATTGGTGCTATAATCATAATCGGTTTGCATTTCATCGCCCGTGCCTGCAATCATAGAAGCCGATATCCCAAAATATGTTTTTTCCATATAGGCATTAAAGCCGTTAGATATTGCCAATGCGCTTTGCGTTTTGCCCGAAGATGCACCGCTACCCTCCGAATTACTAATACCCTTAACCGCAAGCGCGGTTTCTTCCATTCGTTTGGCACTATCAATCAGCATTTCCATCGTTACATCACTCTTATCAAAAAGCTGTAACACATCAGTCTCTGGCACATTTTGCATTATTTCATCTTTGCTGGCGGGCAGACAATCATTATCCACTGGCACAATTCGCGCCATCTCAACCGCGCGCGCCGCTAAATCTTGCAAATCTTGAATATCGTTACTAGAGGCAATCGCCTGTGCACCATTAACGATTGCCCGTAAACATAATTTGCTGCCTTCGGATTCTTCCATTGACTCAACCCGCCCTAACCTTTGCCCGTATGAAAGCGATTGGCTGGTTACCACCACACAATCGGCATGGTCTGCGCCTGCTTTTAGGGCAAGCTTTACCGTATCTTCGGCAATGTTACGTAAATCACTCATGAAATCTCCATCTTGTTTTGCTTTAATGATTGGCATA
>JAHZMA010000004.1 GCA_022599575.1 Alphaproteobacteria bacterium
AGTATTTTGTGCGCTACCAACCGCCCATTTTTTGCTAACTGCCGAAACAATATCGGGATTGCCTTGAATAGCGGTGCGTTGCAAATAATGATTCATACCCCGCAAACCGCCTAATTCTTCGCCACCGCCTGCGCGGCCTGGCCCGCCATGCACCAAATGCGGTAACGGACTGCCATGCCCTGTGGCTTGCTTGCCCGTAATGCCATTGGCAAAGTAAATTCTGCCATGATAGCATGAAACTGCCAAAGCAAATTCACTGGCAATATCAGTATTTTGGGTGAACATGGAAACCACCAAACTACCATCGCCTAAATTGGCAAGCCGTGCCGCATGGGCAGTATCACGATAGGGCATGATGGTGGCAACGGGGCCAAAAGCCTCTATTGCATGCAATAATTTTGCATCATCAGGCTTATCGCAATAGAGCAAAGTCGGGCTAACAAACGCGCCCTTTTCGTTATCTATATCACTGATATTAGCGGGCGTATTATCATGGCTGATATTTTGTGCCTCAGCCGATAATATCTTAATCACTTCCATCACATCGCGCTGTTGCGCTTTGCTCACCAAAGGCCCCATCTTTACATTTTCATCATGCGGGTCGCCGATTATTACCCCCTCTAATTTGGTTTTTAAGCTATCGGTAAAAGCATCAATATATTGTTCTGGAATTAACAAGCGGCGCATGGCGGTACATTTCTGCCCCGCTTTAACAGTTAATTCGCGGGTTGCCTCGCGTATCATTTGTGCAAATTCGGCGCTATCTGGCTTGGCATCTAGCCCTAACACTGAGGCATTCAGAGAATCTTGTTCGGCAATAAAACGCACATTATGTTCTAAAATATTCGGGTGAATTTTTAATTTGCTGGCGGTAACAGCCGAACCCGTAAAACCAATCACATCTTGCGATTGGGTATGGTCTAATAAATTGCCAATATTGCCCGAAATAAGTTGCAACGCGCCTTTGGGTAAAATATTGCTTTGTATCATCAGCCGCACACATATTTCAGTGAGATGGCACGTTACCGAAGCGGGCTTCACAATCACGGGCATGCCTGCCAAAAAGGCGGGCGCGAATTTTTCTAACATTCCCCAAATTGGAAAATTAAACGCATTAATATGAATCGCAACGCCTTGCCTTGGGGTCATAATATGCTGCCCGACAAAATTATTATCGCGCGATAATTTTTCTAGCGCGCCATCGGTCATCACCAATGAATCTGGCAGTTGCCGTCTGCCTTTCGACGCATAGACAAACAAAGTAGAAATACCGCCATCAATATCAATCAGCCCATCATTTTTTGTCGCACCCGTTAATAATGAGGCTGGATATAAAATTTGCCGATTTTCATTCAAGTAGTTTGCCAATGCTTTTAGAATCATGGCGCGCCTGTAGAAAGTGATTTGCCGTAAATTCGCGCCACCTATTTGCCGTGCATGGGTGATGATATCCGCCATATTCAGCGCAGAGCTATCATAAGTGCCAAGTAGCGCACCATTGCTGGGGTTAAAAAATTCTTGCCCATTATTACCGCTAGCCACCCATTTATCGCATATATAAGATTCTACCCGTATCATATTATCTCCTTATTATACCGCATCAAAATCCACCACCACCTGTTTGGAGCGCGGCAGTGATTGACATGCCAAAATATAGCCCGCTTCTAATTCCCAATTTTCCAGTGAATAATTTTGTTGCATGGCAACATCACCCGTTACCAATTTACATCTGCAAGTAGCGCACATGCCCGCTTGACACGAAAATGGCACATTTAAATTTTGATTTTGCGCTGCCTGTAAAATATTTTGTTGAGGGTCATTCATGGTTAAATGATGCGCGGTGCCGTCTAAATGCACTGTCAGATCATGCAACATTTTTGGACTGGTAACAGCATCTATGGCAAGCGCAACATTTTTGGTTTCCTCTAAAATATTTGTGCTAACAAACCGTTCCGATTTGATGCGTTTTTTATCCATATCAGCTTCTTGCAATGCGGTGATTGCCTCATCACGGGCGGTGCCCGGCAAGCAGATATATACCATATCAAACACATCATTAAGTGTGTTTGGCAATACCCCTAAATTCATCAAATTTTCTACCATTGCACCATCTAGCCTGCCATTGCGCCAGTCAACATTTTGTGGTTGGCGGCTCATCACATAGACCAGATGTAACCGTTCCATAAAACTATCTTTCAGTGCGGATACTTCCTCGCCTAGCATCATTCGTTCAGCATTTTGATTACCAAATATTAGCGTAACATTGCTGGCAGGCTCGCCATGTAAAATTGCCTGCATGATGGCAAAAATCGGCGTGATGCCAACGCCGCTTGCCAGCAATAAATAATGATTTTCTGCCTTTGAATCTATGTGATGAGCAAACCGCCCCATCGGCGCACTCACATAAATTGAATCGCCCTTGCGGAGTTTGGTAATGGCGTTTGATATGATGCCATCGGTGACTTGCCGAATTGCCAAACGCATTGGGAATTCATTGGGCTTCGTGCATATCGTATAAGTGCGCTGTTCATTAGCAGTTTCGGTTAATTTTACCGATAGATATTGCCCTGCTAAACTGCCATAATTAGCTTGCAAATTTAGCGGCACATCAATGCTAATGCTAATGGCATCATTGGCAAGCGGGGTGATAGTGTTGATGGTTAATTGGTGATATTGCATATTACAGACACTTGAAATAATCAAATGGCTCACGGCAGGTCTCGCAAGCATAAAGTGCTTTACAGGCGGTAGAACCAAATTGTGAAATCAAACGCACATCCTCACTGCCACATCGCACACATGAAACAGCGTTTTTTGTGGGTGGCGCAATGCCATAATCATGCAACTTTTTATGCCCCTGTTGCGTGATAAAATCAGTTGACCAAGCGGGGCTTAGCAACCGTTCGGTTTTACAACAAAACCCTGCTTGTTCCACCGCTTGCTGCACTGAATCTTCAATCACCGATATGGCAGGACAACCGCTATAGGTGGGGGTGATGCCGATATTTATCTGCCCATCATCAGCCACGTCAATCTTGTGAATAATGCCCAAATCTTTGACGTTGATAATAGGAATTTCGGGGTCGTAAACATTGGCAAGTAGATTGTGAACTTTGCTGGTAATCTGTTGTTTTTCTTGTTTCGATAAAGTCATTATCTTACCAGTTCAAATTTGGATATTGCCGTTGCATGAATTGTAATTCTGCCAACAGATAGCCCATCTCTTCGCTATGCTTGCCATCTCTGCCACCCAACCTGCGCCCGCCATTGCCATCTTGCAGGGTAAGTGACATACCTGCCTGTTGCGCGAGTGTCGCGATTTCCTGATGCCATGCTTCATGCAATGTTTCAGGATTAACGGCGATGCCAGTAAAAGATTCATTGAGCGCATTAGTCACTATATTGGGGGCAAAAAATTCTGCGGTGTACGGATATAAATCAGCCACCGCCTGCTGTATTTTTGCCGCACTTTGCGCGGTGCCATCAGCCAGAATAATTGCCCACTTACTCGCATAACGCACATGATAAAGCACTTCTTTATGGGCGCGTGTGGCAATATTAGCAAGCGTTTCATCTTTTGATGTCATCGCAAATTGCCAAAATAATTTCATGTAACAGCTAAAATAAAGCAACTGAATAATCGTCTGTGCAAAGCAATGTTGCGTGGCGCGTTCGGTCAGCAACATGTTACGATATTCATGTTCTTCGCGTCCAAAAGCAAGCGCATCTTCGTCGCGCCCAGCATCATCTAACTTGCTAGCATGTTGATACAGCATTTCAGCATGTCCTAAAATATCTAGCGCAATATTGGGCAATGATAAATCATCTTCAGGCGTTGGCGCATGGCCGCACCATAAAGATAGCCGATGCGACACAATAAAATGGTCGTCAGCTAATGCTAAAATATATTGGAAATGCAATGCTTGTGGTGCGCTTTGTTTCATGCGTTACATATGCCCCACTTCATCTGGAATATCATAAAAACTAGGATGGCGATAAATTTTGTTAGCACTGGCATTAAATAATTCGGCCTTATCTTGCGGGTCAGATGCGGTGATATTCGCTGACGCAACCACCCAAATAGAGACGCCCTCATTCCTTCTGGTATAGACATCACGGGCAGCTTGCAAGGCGGTATCAGCATCGATGGCATGTATCGAGCCCGCATGGCGATGCGCCAACCCATTGCGAGAGCGAATAAAAACTTCCCATAAGGGTGTCATATTAATTGCGCTTTGCTTTGTTGTATTTTTGGAGGTCATCATCATTCCTTATTGTTTAATATCATGCGGCTTTTTGAGATGCGGCTTGAGATTTTTTTGCAGATTTCTGTGCATGGACCAAAGCAGCTTCACGCACCCACGCGCCCTTATCCCACGCATTGCTTCGGGCTTTCAACCTATCGCGATTCATTGGCCCATCGCCTTTTACCACGCGCCAAAATTCATCCCAATCAATCGCGCCAAAATCATAACCGCCACTCATATTATTTTTGCCAGTGTTTTTATTGGGATTCCATTTCAGTCTATCATCTGGAATTGTTAACCCCAAAAATTCGGCTTGTGGCACTGTGGCATCAACAAATTTTTGTCGCAACGTATCATTGGTAAATCGCTTAATACGCCAACGCATGGTTTGGTCGCTATTGGTGCTATCAGAATCACTTGGTCCAAACATCATCAGCACTGGCCACCACCAGCGATTTAACGAATCCTGCACCATTTGTTTTTGCACCGCCGAACCTTTGGCAAGCGTTTGGGTAATATCAAAACCTTGCCTTTGATGAAAACTTTCTTCCTTGCAAATTCGTACCATTGCACGCGCATAAGGCCCATAAGAACAACGACATAAAGGGATTTGATTCATAATGGCTGCGCCATCAACCAGCCAACCAATAATACCAATATCTGCCCAGCTTGGGGTGGGATAATTAAAAATGGAAGAATATTTTGCCTTGCCTGCCAATAATTGTTCAATCATTTCTTCGCGTGAGATGCCAAGCGTTTCGGCGGCAGCATACAGATATAATCCATGCCCACCCTCATCTTGCACTTTGGCAAGCAAGATTTTTTTACGGCGCAAGGTGGGGCTACGTGAAATCCAGTTACCTTCGGGCAACATGCCGATAATTTCTGAATGAGCATGTTGGCTGATTTGCCGTATCAAGGTGTTACGATAGGCTTTGGGCATATCATCATTGGGCTCGATTTTTTCTTCATTATCGATACGCGCCTGAAACTTTGCTAAAAATGCGTCATCTTCAACAAAATCATCAGTACCAGCATTTAACAACCCTTGTGTGTACATTACTTATATCCCTTACAATTAAAATCTATGAATTGATAATATGTTGCAAATATTTAAAAGTCAATTATTTTTGTAACATTTCTTGAATTTAAACTTTTTCTAATAACACCGCAACACCTTGCCCAACGCCAACACACATGGTGGCAAGCCCGTATTTACCTTGCGTCTGTTGCAACGAAATTGCGGCACTGCCCAAAAGCCGTGTGCCCGACATACCAAGCGGATGCCCTAATGCAATCGCCCCACCATGCGGATTAACATTTGCGGCATTATCGGCAATTTTCAGATAACGCAGGGTAGCCAAAGCTTGACTGGCAAAAGCCTCGTTCAATTCAATCACTGCAAAATCTTGCGGGGTCAGCTGATATTGCCTGCAAATTTTTTCAACCGCTAAAGCGGGCGAAAACCCCATAATGTTTGGCGCAATCCCCACACTTGCACCGCCAATAATACGGGCAATTGGCGTTAAGCCATGTTGTTGCACAGCATTTTCTGAAGCAATCAAAAGGGCTGCCGCACCATCATTAATCCCTGATGCGTTACCTGCGGTAACAGTGCCATCTGGTTTAACAATCGGTTTCAGGGCGGTTAATTTTTCTAAATTCGTTGCGCGCGGATGCTCATCTGTATCTATCACCAGCATATCGCTTTTTTTTCTCTTTATCGTAACGGAAGTGATTTCTTGTGCTAGCCTGCCATTTTGCATGGCTTTTGCGGTTTTTTGCTGTGAGTGCAACGCGAATTTATCTTGGTCAGCACGCGAAATATTAAATTGTTCCGCAACATTTTCGGCAGTTTCAGGCATGGAATCCACGCCAAATTCAGCCTTTAACGATGGATTGATAAACCGCCAACCAATGGTGGTATCGTAAATTTCAGCATTGCGTGCAAACGCATTTTCGGCTTTAGACATCACAAAAGGCGCGCGCGACATTGATTCCACCCCGCCTGCAATTGTTAAATCCATCTCGCCCGCTTTAATGGCACGCGCCGCCAGTAATGCCGCATCTAGCCCCGAAGCACATAACCGATTAACAGTGATAGCGGGCACTGATACTGGGAAGCCAGCCAGCAAACCGCACATACGGGCAATGTTGCGATTATCCTCGCCCGCCTGATTAGCACAACCAAGCACTATTTCGTCTAGCTGTTGCCAATCAATTTGCGGATTACGCGCTTGCAATGCTTTCAATGGCACAACACCCAAATCATCGGGGCGAATTGTTGCTAACACACCGCCATAACGCCCTATCGGGGTGCGGCTATAATCACAAATATAAACATCAGACATGGTTCATTATCCTCTCATCACCCATAAAATAATTGCGGTAAAAACAATGAAAAACTCGGTATCAAGGTGAGTAACAATAGCCGTAAAATATCCATCACCCAGAAAGGCGTAATACCCTTAAAGATTGTGCCGACCTTAACATCGGGGAGCATATTGGATAGCACAAATACATTCAACCCCACTGGCGGTGTAATCAGGCTAATTTCAGTCACCACCACAACAATAATGCCAAACCATACCAAATCAAAGCCCATGCTAGCAACAATTGGGTAAATCACTGGCACGGTTAGCAAAATCATTGACAAGCTTTCCATCACCATGCCCAAAATAATATAGAGCAATAAAATAAGCAATATCACCACAAAAGGTGCGATTGCCATCTGTTGAATCACATCTGCAAGCTGATTGGGAAAGCCTGTGCGGTCGATGAAGCTGGCAAAAATTGTCGCGCCAAATAGAATCGCGAATAAGGATGCGCTGGTTTTGACAGAATCCGAAGCAATTCGCAATAATATCGGTAAAGTGAGAGTGCGCCTGAATAATGCGATACAAAACGCGCCCATCGAACCGATAGATGCCGCTTCGGTTGGCGTAAATATGCCTGCATAAATACCGCCAATCACTGTAACCAGTAACAATAATGTGGCTTGCACGCCTTTGATGGCGGTGATTTTTTCGCGCAAACTGATTTTCTTGCCTGCGGGTCCATCTTGTGGGCGTTGATAGACAACCCATTTAACTGCCATGAGATAAAATACAATCCCAATCAGCCCAGGGATAAAACCTGCGGCAAATAATTCGCGGATACTCTGATTGCTGATAATGCCATAAATCACCAAAATAACGCTTGGTGGGATTAAAATACCTAATGTGCCGCCAGCGGCAACCGAAGCGGTGGCTAACGCATCGCTATAACCATAACGACGCATTTGCGGAATCGCCACTTGCGACATGGTGGCGGCAGTGGCAAGGCTAGACCCACAAATAGATGAAAACAAGCCACATGCGGTTACACTTGCCATCGCTAACCCACCTTTTTTATGCCCTAAAAATGCGTAAGAAACATCATAAAGCTGTTTTGATAATCCAGCTTGCGAAACAAAATTGCCCATTAGAATAAATAACGGAATAATCGACAATGAATAATTGCCACTGATGGAAAGCAAATCATTGGCGGCAAGGGATAAGACCGATTGCCACCGAAATTCTGCAAAGCTAACTTCCGTGCCTAAACCAGAAATCAGCGCGAACCCCATAAAGCCAACCAACCCCATCGCCAGCGCAATCGGCATTCGCAAAAAAATCAATAATAATAAAATTGTTATGCCAAAAACTGCTTCAATCATGTTGGTTTTCTATTTTTTCTGTTTGCATGGTTTCTCGTGGATAAAATATGGCTAACAATAAGTAAAACAGCGCGAATCCTGCAGTCACATAGCAGATGATTGCCACATAGGCTTTGCCATAAAATAATGGAATCAGAAAATATTCGCTCACCTCTTCGCGCCGTGCAGAGCGTGCCGCAAAATACCAGATACGTTTACCAATAAAATAAAAACTGATAATAATAAGAAGCCAGTTAATATTTTGCCACCAATGTTGAAATAATCTTGGCAAAAATCTATCAAATAAATCCACTGTGATATGATGATTTGCGATTGTAACAATCCATATACCCGCTACAATAAAAATAGTTTGGATAAGTTCGGTGAGCTCAACAGCGCCTTTGATAGGTGAGGAAAATACATATCGCCCAATCACATCAATAAAAGTTATCACCATCACCAGCAATAATAAGATTCCTGCTATGGTGCTGACACAATTTGGGATGGTAGTTTGAATAACAGTCGCAACATATTTTGCGGGTATCCGCCCTTTTCCCCAGTAATGCTGAAAATATTTTTTTATCATTTGATATAATACCCCTTAAAGCAACAGTAAGTATAAACATTGTTGCTCAAGGGGTATTGACATATTGTTATTTCTGCATTTTCTTTTGATATGCACGGGCGCGTTTGCGGAAATCAGCAAGAGCTTTTTTGGCATCAACATTGCGCCCAGCAACATCTTTTAGCCAATCAGCTTCAATTTGCTTGCTATAGCCGACAAATGTTTGCACATCTGCATCTGATAATGTTTTGACTTCAATGCCAGCCTTTTTCGCTGCTGTATAGCCATTATCATCATTTTCTTCCCACAGCTTACCTGCCAATGTTGAAAGGTCTTTACCAGTGGTTTTCAGCAATGCTTTGCGGGTTTTAGAATTTAATGAATCCAAGAAATCTGGGCTTATAAATATTGCAAAACTGCCCAAATACATACCACCCGGCACTTCATAAATATGTTTAGTAACTTCTGACAAACGCAGGCTATTTTGCTCACCAACAGGCATGAACACACCATCAGCAACGCCTTGAGATAGAATTTCATACACTTTAGAACCCGGCGCTGCAATGGCAGCAATCCCCATATTTTTGCCAATCAAGCCTTGCACGCCACCACCAACACGGATTTTTTTGCCTTTCATATCGGCAAGATTGCTAATGGGTTGACGCATTTGAATTTGCCCTGGCCCATGCATAAATAACGCCGCCAATTTCAAGCCATCATGTTCATTAGCTTTGGCAAGATATTTTTCATAAGTCTCCCAATAAGCGGTAGAGGCGGCTTGTGCGCCTGCACCTAATAATGGCAATTCTGCCATAACAGTTAGCTTAAATCTGCCCGGTATATAGCCATGAAACGACCAGCCCGCATCATAAGTGCCATCTTCAACCAAATCAAACACCTCTTTAGGATGCCCCTTATGATATTCTAATTTTAGCGTAACATCGCCATTGGTTGCATCTGAAATTTGCTTTGACCATTGGGCAAAGAAATTTTCATTCATGGTATGCGATGGGCCTAACCATGTGCCGACCGTCATTTGTTTTTCAGCTTGTGCCGTTAGGCTATAACCTACTAACAATAAAGCGGTTAGCGTTATTTTCAAATGTTTCATTTTTTATTCCCCCATAATAATGTAGTAGTTCAGCAATGTAACAAAAAAATATTATTCCACTGCTTATGTAACATTACACCAACAAAATACAATTTGTCAATAAATTCTCACTTTTCATTTAAACTATCAAATAATTTTTTCTCTTGTGCTAATTTTTCTAATAATTTTGCAGGTTGTTGGTGATTGTTATGAATCATGCTAACAATATTGTTTAACCCGATTGTATCAGCATAATGTAGTGGCCCACCACGATAGCGCGGAAAACCATAACCCGCAATCATTACCATATCAATATCAGATGGCCGCGTGGCAATGCCATCTGCCACGATATTTGCCGCCTCGTTAATCATGGCGGCTAAATAGCAATCAATGATTTCTTGGTCGGTGAATGTTTTAACAATGATATTTTTTGCCTGCCGTTCTGCATCGATAATTGCCCGCACCTCATCATCAGGAATGCCTTGCTTGCTACCAGCTTGATAAAGATAATAGCCCCGTCCCGTTTTTTGCCCGAACCAGCCATTTTCGCAAATTCTATCGGGAAAATCTGCTAATGTGGGTGTTGATGGCTGTATTTGCATTTTACGTTTACGTTGCGCCCACTGAATATCTAACCCTGCTAAATCACCCGTTGCAAACACACCCATCGGGAAGCCAAACGCGATTAATGCCTTATCCACCTGATATAAATCCGCACCCGCAAGCACCATCATATGCGCTTCATCGCGTAATTTTGCCAAAATCCGATTGCCAATAAAGCCATCACACACACCAGAGCGCACCGCAATTTTGCGTATTTTCTTGGCAAATGCAAAACCCATCGCAATGGTTTGCGGCGTGGCTTCATCAGGGATAATCACCTCTAGCAATTTCATAATATGGGCGGGCGAGAAAAAATGTAAACCAATAATTTGCGATGCACGATTGGTGCTACGGGCGATTTTGTTAATATCCAAATAAGAGGTATTGGTGGCTAATATCGCATCTTTTTTACAAATTTTATCTAGCAACGCAAAAATTTCTTGTTTGATTTTCATATCTTCAAATACTGCCTCAATCACCAAATCAACATCCGCAATTTGCTGATAATCACTGGTTTTTTGCAGCTGTTTGTTTAACAATATATCACGCTTTTCAGCATCAATCTTGCCACGCGCAACTGATGTATCAAGCAAATCTGCAATGCGCTTATTGGCAGTTGCAACCGCTTCATCATCTTGTTCTACCACAATCACCGTAAAGCCGTTTAATAGCAAGCAAGTTGCAATAGCGCACCCCATTGTGCCGCCCCCAATCACCGCCACATTATTAATAAGAGGCACGGTTACTTGCTTTAATTCAGGAATTTTTTTCAAGCGGTTTTCAGCAAAAAACGCATGCACCAGCCCCGCACGTTGCGGGGTTTGCAATAATTCTAAAAATAACTGACGCTCCGCTTTCATGCCATCGGCAACATTTTTTTCACTGGAAATTTGAATCGCTTTTATCGCTTGTAATTGCGCCACTTGCCCAAATGCCGTTTTTTGTAATTTTTGCTGATATTGTGTGAAAATATCGGCTGATTCCACAACAGGTGGCGGTAATTGCGAAATAAGTTTACGCGGGTAATTTTCCTGCAATATTTCTTTGGCAAAATCAATGGCAACCATTTGCAAATCAGGCGCATCGGTTATTCTATCGACCACCCCTAATTGATGCGCTTGTGTGGCGGTAAATTGTTTGCCAGATGTAATCAGCTCTAAAGCTTTTTTTATGCCAACCAATCTTGGTAGTTTTTGCGTACCGCCTGCGCCCGGTATCACCCCTAATGTGACTTCTGGAAAGCCAAATTTACCATCAATATGTGCCAATCGATAATCAGCAGCTAACGCAATTTCTAAACCGCCGCCTAAAGTAAAATCTGCCATCGCGGCAATGATAATTTTAGGCGTGTCCTCAATTAAGGCAACAATATCAGGCAAGAAGGGGGCTTGTGGTGACTTGCCAAATTCACTGACATCCGCGCCTGCAATAAAGCCATTGGCTTTTCCCTTGCCGATTAAAATCGCAATCTGGGCTTTTTCATCTGTTTGGAATCTGCTAATCTGTTGCTGTAATTCTTGCCTTACCTGCTTGCTGAGCGCATTTACTGGCGGGTTATCAACAAAGATAATCGCGATAGTGTCATGCAGCTGATAATGTACTTTGCCAGATGCGGTATTTACTGGCATGGTATCTCCCGATATGCTAGTGGTTAAACAATAAATGTTACAAATAAACTTTATTTAATTATTTATGGCACAAACTTTTATTGTTTGCAAGCCTGATAATGTTTTTTACGAATTTTATATCGCGTAACAATGGGGGATAGTTGAAAATGTTAATGAATTATAAGATGCTGTATGGTAAGTAAAGATATGGATTCTTTATACCAAACATATCTATCTGCGCTTGCCCAAACGCCGCTTGTTGATAAAACAGAGGCGACCAACCGCACTGATTTAGAAAATTTATTAAACGCCCTTATTCCCAATGATATTAAAAGCGTTATTAAAATTATTCAAGAAGCCAGCCGTGCAGATTCTGAGCATGCTGAATTTGGCACGCCCGATTTTACCCTTAAAAAGGGTGGGTTGATTGTTGGCTATATAGAAAACAAGAAAATTGATGAAGATTTATCAAAGATTGTAACTTCTCAACAAATTAAAAAATACCAAAATTTAAGCGATAATATTCTGATTACCAATTATTGCGATTGGATATTGCTAGGCAAAGATGGCGATATAAAAAAGGTAAATCTTTTTAGCTCACAGCAAATTTATCAAAAAAACTTCACCATTGCCGATGATAATATAGAAGCGTTACAGGATTTACTGAAGCAATTTTTCAGCAATGCGCCTGAAAAAATCGCGCGCGTTAATATGTTGGCAAAAGAATTAGCGATGCGTGGCAATTATTTGCGCGAATTTCTGAACGAAGAGCTTATCAATCAACAAAACCATCGACAACATGGCAGGCTATATGGGCTTTATGTGGAGTTCAAAACCCAAATTTCGCAAAGCTTAACCATTACCGAATTTGCCGATGCTTTTGCCCAAACGCTTGCCTATGGTTTGTTTATGGCAAAATTGCAAGCGGGCGAAAACCAAGAAATCAACCTTAGCAATGCAAAAAATTACATCGCCAATAATTTTTCATTAATCCAAGAGATGGTCAGCTTTTTAGATGAATTGAACAAGCCTGAATATCTTAAAACAAAATGGATTATCGATGAAATTTTAGCCATGATGAACCGCCTCAATTTAGCGGCAATCACATTGGAATTAGCCGATACCAAAAAACGCACAATCACCAAAACCGATAAGGAAGAAGATATTGAAGCCAAAGAATTTTTTGCCCGCGACCCTTATATCTATTTTTACGAAGATTTCTTAAAAGCATGGGATAGCGAAACCAGAAAAGCGCGCGGTGTGTATTATACCCCGCCGCCTGCGGTTAATTTCATTATCCGTGCGGTTGATGATGTTCTGCAAAAAGACTTTAATATCCAACAAGGCTTAGCCGATAAAAATGCCGTTAATCTATTGGATTTTGCCACTGGCACAGGCACGTTTTTATTAGAGGTGTTTCGGCAAATATTGGAAAAAACCGATACGGGTAGCAAAAACGGCATCATCAGCGAACATATCTTAAAGAATTTTTATGGGTTTGAATATCTTATCGCGCCCTATACGGTGGCGCATTTGAAATTATCGCAATATCTGGCAAGTCAAAATTACCAAATGGCTGATAATGAACGGTTGCAAATTTACCTTACCAACACGCTAGAAGATTTTAGAGCGCAACGCAATTTGCTCCTGCCCGCCTTAAGCGATGAAAGCGAATTGGCAAGCAATACCAAAAAGCAACCGATTTTGATTATTACGGGCAACCCGCCTTATAACATTAATTCAAAAAATAATGGTCAGTGGATTACAGATTTAATTGAAACTTATAAATATGTTGATGGGCAACCCTTAAACGAAAGCAATCCTAAAGCGTTGCAAGATGATTACGTTAAATTTATCCGCTTTGCCCAATATAAAATGCATGATTTAGAGCGCGGCATGATTGCGGTAATTACCAGTCATGGTTTTTTGGATAACCTCACCTTTCGTGGCATGCGCCAAAGCCTGATGAATGATTTTGATAGAATCTATCTGTTAGATTTACATGGTAATAGGCGCCAATTAGAAATTGCGCCCGATGGCAGTGAGGATAAAAATATCTTTCTTATTGAACAGGGCGTTGCCATTTCTATTTTTATTAAAGATAAAACCTTAACAGAAAAAGGCGTTTTTTATAAAGATTTTTACGGCACACGTGATAATAAATATCGACAATTATTAGCGGGAAATTTACAAAATATCGAATGGCAGAAACTACAACCGCAAACCCCTTTTTATATGTTTATCCCACGAAATAATGATAATTTTCCAACGTATCAAAATTACTGGTCGGTGAAAAATATTTTTCCGATTAGTTCTTCAGGCATTAAAACTCATCGCGACCATTTTGCATTCACTTTTACAGAAGAAAAAATACAGGAACATATCAATGATATGGTAAGCGATATAAATGATGGAAAATTACGATTAAAATATAATCTAATAGATAATGATGATTGGCAATTATCAGAAAGCAGAAAATTGCTAAAGGATAACGTAGATTATTCTAATAGATTACAGCCATGTCTGTATAATCCTTTTGATACACGCTATTGTTACTATGGGATAGAAACAATGGATAGACCGCGTGGTGAAATCATGCAACACATGCTGGCAGGCGATAATGTTGGATTACTTTCAGGTCGCGCTGGCTCTGCTACAGGATCAAAATTTTATGATATTTTTCACATCACTGACACGATTAGCGATGTAAATATCTTTCGTAGGGGTGGGGGTTGCTTATTCCCCCTCTATCTCTATCCGCCTGCGGAGGGTGAGAAAAATAGCAAAGCGATTATCGATAATTTTGGTAATAATCCATTTGCAGATAACGAACGGATTGAAAATATCGCGCCCG
Organism: Alphaproteobacteria bacterium; assembly: GCA_022599575.1. GTDB lineage: Bacteria > Pseudomonadota > Alphaproteobacteria > JABAAW01 > JAHZMA01 > JAHZMA01. Next base: position 14,643 of record JAHZMA010000004.1, read on the forward strand.
CATTCCGTGAATTTATCGATAAGCATTATGGCAAAATATACAGCCCAGAACAAATATTAGGCTATATTTATGCGATTCTACATAGCGAGAAATACCGCACCAAATATTTACAATTCTTAAAATCAGATTTTCCGCGGATTCCTTTTACCCCTGATGCCAAGAAATTTATGCAATTAGCCAAAATCGGGCAAAGCCTTATCGATACCCATCTGTTAAAAACCATTCCGCAGAGCATCAACAGCGAATATGCGGTGGCGGGCGATAATATCGTCATAACCCCACGCCATAATGAAGTAGAAGCACGGCTTTATATCAATAAAACGCAATATTTCAGCAATATTAGCGCGGAAATTTACGCGTTCCATATTGGTGGTTATCAGGTGCTGGATAAATATCTAAAATCGCGCAAAGGCAGAACATTAAACCTAGACGAAATCAATAACATCAAAAACACCGCCGAAGCATTGGCATTCACCATCAAGCAAATGCAGAAGATTGATGGGGTTGATTTTATAGTGTGAGTATCATTATTTAATCCATATTGAATATTGACTTTGTTACTGCCCACATAGCGAAACACGCATCGCTCAATGCTCAAACAACATACCGCCCTTTTGCACTGATGCCTTGATATTTGCCAAGCGCAACATATGCCATGCCATCACCTGATTGCTAGAAAGCACGGGTTTGTTTTGGTGGTTACAGAACAGTCTATGGTCCAGTTATAGGGGCAGTTGCTATTGGTTTGTTGACGATAACATTGCGTGAAACTATCAGCTATTGGGAAGTGGCGCTGGCAGTTATTTTCATTATCACGGTGCTTTATTGCAAAGATGGATTGCTTGGTTATGTGGAAAATTATGCAAGAAAATGGCTTCACCATAAAGAAAAACAATATACAAGAAACCATATAGCGCAACCTGCACCGCACTATAAACAAGAAAAAAATAAAGGCGATTTGAAAATTGAAAATATTGATTTGCAGATTGGCGAAGTCCGTATTTTAGAAAATTTGACTTTATCTTTTAATGATAAAAAAAATATTTATTGTTTGATTGGTCCTAATGGTGCGGGCAAAACCACTTTATTTAATGTGCTTACGGGCGAGTTACCAATCAATGCAGGGCGCATTCATCTGTTAGAAAATTCTCGCACAAATTGTGATGCCAGAATATTATGCCTAGAAGGGCTTGACATCTCCCCCCCCCCACTCTCTATACTCAACTATTGGTTAAATTTAACTAACCAATTACATTTAGGATAATTTAATGAAAAAAATGAAAAAAACACTGGCACCCATTGTCAGTATTTACGCTATTGGATTGGCATTGGCAATTAGCCCGCTTGCTACCGCCAATGCACAAGAGGCAGAATCGCAATTTGATATTGGCTTTCGCGGTGGGGTAAGCCTAGCCGATAGTGTGCCTGCAAACGATATTCCCTATTATGGTTTATTATTGCGCTATGCCCCATCTGTGCCAACCGCAGGCAAATATTGGGCATTCGGCTTAAAGTTTGACGCACAAATATTAGATTATGAAGAACCCCATAAGCGTGCTGGTATTACCCAAGATTATACCGTAAGCTCAGCGGCCGATTCTAAAACAACTTCAAATAACATCATTTTGTTTTTAGAGCGCGAAACCGTTAAAGCCGATAAGGCAAATCGCTTTATGCGTTTTGGTTTGGGCACAGCATCGCCAGAAACACCACCAACAATGGGTACCGATATTAACGGCAACGAATTTACGATGGTAACCGATGCAGGCACAGAAACCATTATTCAGTTTGATGCAGGTGTTAAGAAAGAAATATCTGATAGAATGTCTTTTGAAACCGCGTTTGAACTTACACATCATTTTGCTGATTGGAAAGTTATGGAAACCCAACAAGAAAACTCGCCACCAGCCCGTAGCATTAATGATTATAGCACCTATGGTATTTCGCTTACTTTAACATATCATATGTAATTTACGGTTATTATTTACAGTTGAGGCATGTCTTTTGGCGCGCCTCAACCTGTAGAATTGTGCCAATCATATTGTTTTGGCGCGCTAAATATCGAATTCTCAATTTTTTTATCAGTTTTTAATGATAGAAATAAAATTATCTTAAATTAAGAAATTCCTATTTTTTTTTATAATAGCATTTTTATTATTGACTCTATGCTCATTATATATTAAATTGACTAAATGGTTAGTAAATAATATATTAAGGAGTTGGAATGCGGTATCGATTGGGCGTTGATATTGGTGGAACATTTACCGATATTGTTCTTTATGATGAAAAAGGCGGGACAGATATTGCGAAATTAGCATCTACACCCGATGACCCTGGTCGCGCTGTTGTTGAAGGTGCGGTAGAAATACTCTCTAAACATGATATTTTTCCTTCTCAAATTTCAGAAATTGTTCATGGCACGACTGTTGGCTCTAACACAATTTTGCAGCGCGTTGGTGCTAAAACAGGACTTATTACCACTAAAGGCTTTCGTGATATTCTTGAGATTGGACGGATTCGCACCCCTGATATGTTTGACCTTACTTGGGAAAAGCCTGTGCAGCTTGTTGAACGTCGATTTCGAAAAGAAGTAACAGAAAGACTTTCTGCTGATGGAAAAATCGTAACGCCACTTGATATGAACGAGTTAGGCACTGTAGCGCAAGCATTGGCTGATGGTGGCTGTGAAGCAATTGCCATTTGTTTTTTGCATTCTTATGTTAACCCCGCCCATGAAATTGCAACCCGCGAATTTTTAGAAAAAGAATTTCCGCAATTTTTGGTGACAGCTTCTTGCGATGTTTTACCAGAGATGAAAGAATATGAGCGCACTTCAACAACGGTTGTCAATGCCTATTTATTAACACAGATGCGCGCCTATTTGACAAATCTTGAAAGCGAGTTAAAAGCGCGAGGATTTAACGCACCATTATTAATTGTCAATTCTGCTGGTGGCATGATGAGTGTTGAGGCTGCAAAAAGCCGTCCTGTATTTGCGGTTGGCTCTGGGCCTGCAGGTGGTGTGGCAGGTGGTGCACGTTTAGCAGAAGCAACTGGTTTAGGAACACTTATCGCTTTTGATATGGGCGGTACAACCGCTAAAGCGTCCATCATTCGTGATGGCCAGCCAATGCTTATCAATGAATATGAATTTCGTGAAGGAATTTCCAGCCCCAGTCGCTTTACCAAAGGTGGCGGCTATATGCTTAAAGTGCCCGCCATTGATATTGCTGAAGTGGGTGCTGGGGGTGGGTCAATTGCTTGGATTGATACAGGTGGTATGTTGCAAGTAGGGCCAATATCAGCAGGTTCTAATCCCGGTCCTGCTTCTTATGGTTTAGGCAATGAAAAGCCAACAGTGACTGATGCCAATATTGTATTAGGTTATATTGGTGAAACAGGATTGGCAGGTGGCAGTTTAACAATAGATAAATCATTGGCTGAGGCGGCTATTGCAAAAGAAATTGCTGAACCACTTCAATTAAGCGTGACTGAGGCAGCGTTGGGTATTCGCCGTATTGCCAATGTGAATATGGCACGCGCAATTCGTTCTGTTACAGTAGAGCGCGGACTTGACCCGCGTGAAATGGCGTTAATGGTTTTTGGTGGTGGTGGCGCGCTACATGGCGTTGATGTGGCACAATTGCTTGGTATTACTAAAATTATTATTCCCGATATGTCGGGGGTTTTCTGTTCGGTTGGCATGTTGGCTTCCGATGTTGAACATTCTATGGTACGTGCGACTTTCGGTGTTTTAGAAAATTGGCGTGGTGATGCGCTTGGCGAGCGATTAACATGGCTTCGTGATGCGATGATGGCAAGATTAAACGCAGAAGGTTTTACGAAAGAATTTGTCGCGCTAAAATTCTTGGCGGATTTACGCTATCAAGGGCAATCTTCAGAATTGACGATTCCTGTTGACCCCAAGCAACTTTCCTCTCAAGGTGGCACTGTTCTCAGAGCTGATTTTGAAAAAGCTTATTATGATGTTTATGGTTATACAGATACGACCGCAGTAGAGCTGGTTAATTTGCGTGTTACTGGATTGGGGATTCGTAAGGAAAAGCTGGATTTCAAACAATTATATAATAAGCATAACACGATGATTCAACAAGCGGTAACAAAGCGAAAAGTTTGTTTTAATCTTGCCGAAGAATGGCATGAAACGCCTGTTCAACCACGCAATAGTGCGATTGAACATAAAGTTACAAGTCCAATTATTCTTTATAGCTATGATACAACAATTGCTGTTCCACCCAAAATTATAATATCTACGGATGGCTGTGGCAGTGTTATTCTTGATATTCAAGATTTTGCTGGAGAGGTAACAAAATGACAACGATAGACCCTATTACTTTTGCTGTTATTAAAAATGCGCTTGATTCAATCGTTGACGAGGTTGCTTATACGGTATTACGCACTGCGCGTTCTGAAATTGTTAAAGATGTGATGGATTATTCAGCAGCAATTTGCGATGCCGAAGGAAATATGATTGCACAGGCTAAAACGATTGCTTTACATCTTGGTGCGGTTCCTGAAGCAATGGCTGAAGTTAAGAAAGCCTTTGGTGATGCGTTATATGAAGGTGATGCCATTATTCTTAATGACCCGTATCAAGGCGGTATGCATTTGCCAGATATTTTTATGTTCACACCGATTTTTGTTGATGAAACGCTTGAAGGGTTTTCGGTGGTGATTTGCCATCATACTGATGTTGGTGGGCGCGTGCCCGGTTCTAATGCTGCAGACAGTACAGAGATTTTTCAAGAAGGTCTTCGTATTCCAGTTTTGAAATATTTAGACAAAGGTGTGGTTAACCATGCTCTGCATGCGATTATTGAACGCAATGTTCGTGTTCCAGACCGTGTTTTGGGTGATTTGAAAGCGCAGATAGCGGCATGTCATGTGGGTGCACGTGAAATGACAAAACTCATTAATAAATATGGGCAGAATGTTGCAAGGCAATATTTTGCTGAATTGCTTGATTATGCAGAACGTATGGCATGTGAGGATATTCGCAATTGGCCAGATGGCACTTATAAATTTACAGATTATATCGATAATGATGGTTTTAATGATGATTTACTGCCAATTTCGGTCGCTATTACTGTGGCTGGTGATCAATTAATTGTTGATTATGAAGGTTCATCGCCACAAGTTGCTGCTGCCTTAAATGCCACCAAATCCTATACTAACTCTTGCACTTATTTAAGTGTGCGTTGTGTTCTTAATGGTGATATCCCCAATAATCAAGGCATTTTTCGTTGTATTGACGTTAAAGCACCCCTTGCATCAATCCTTAATCCAGTAGAGCCAGCCGCTTGTGCAGCACGTGCATTAACAGGCTATCGGGTTATGGATGCAATGTTTGGGGCTTTGGCGCAGATTGTGCCAGAGCGCGTTCCTGCCGCTGGTGAAGGTGGCAACACGGTTGTTGCTATCGGCGGCTATAAACCAGACCGCACCCCTTTTATTATTGTTGATATGATTTGCGGTTGTTGGGGCGGACGTCCAGACCGTGATGGTGTTGATGGCATTACCAACCCATCACAAAATCTTTCTAACACGCCAATAGAGGTTTTAGAAAATCAGCACCCTATTCGTATCGAAGATTATGGGTTTATTGCCGATAGTTGTGGTGCTGGTAAATTTCGTGGTGGTCTTGGTGTGCGTCGTTCTTATCGATTATTGGCTGAAGAGGCAAGCTTGCAGCTTCGTTCTGACCGAACAAAAATTGCGCCATATGGATTGGCTGGCGGTGAAAAAGGTCGAATGACGCGTAATTGGTTAGAGGATGATGGCAATCTTAAACCTCTTGCAGGCAAGGTAACCATGCCGTTTCATAAAAATCAGCTTATTATCCATGAACAAGCTGGTGCTGGTGGCTTTGGCAATCCATTGGAACGTGACTCAGAAAAGATAATTCAAGATATTCTTGATGAAAAAATTTCAACTGAATTTGCGCGTGATAAATATGGCATTATTTTAATTGAAAATAAATTAGAAATTGATTGGCCAGCAACCAATATAATGCGCGCACAGATGGACAAAAAGGATGGTTGATATGATAAAATTAAATCTTATACAATTAAAGTTTTATTGTAACAACATATCTATTTTGCTAAGGTGGCTTCATGAAACAACCTGTAAACAAACGCAACCCCAAAGCGTCACGAGAAAACATTCTCAACGCCGCAACAGCAGAATTTGCCCAATTTGGGTTCGATGGGGCGCGTATCGATGCTATTGTGCGGCGCGCCAATGTTTCAAAAAATCTTGCCTATCATTATTTTGGTGGCAAAGAAGATTTGTTTCTGCTTGTTATGGAACGCATGTATCAACGTATGCGCGAACATCATGCCGATTTGCAAATCAAGGGTTTATCCCCTATCGAGGGAATGTCGCAGCTTATTCGGCATACTTTTGCTCATTTTGTCGATTATCCAGAAGTTATTTCTTTAATCAACAGCGAAAATTTGTATCATGCTTCTCACATAAAGGGATCGGAAAAAATTCGTGGCTTATATTCGGAATTAAGCAAAAATTTAACAGAATTATTGGCACGTGGAGAAGATGCAGGTTTATTCCGCAAAAATATAAATCCTATCGATCTTTATATATCTATATCTGCATTGGGATATTTTTATCTTTCAAACCAACATACGCTTGGTGCTATTTTCGAGATAGATTTAACATCTGCCGAGCGCATGCATCAGCGCGAAAATCATATTGTCGAGATGATACTGCGCTATTTGAAACCATAAATTATAATAATAAAACTATTAATATTGGTGAGATGGATATATGCCAATGTTGATATTAAAGAATGTTGGACGGGACTTTGTGCAAAATTTTACGTTTGGTAAAACCGCTATTGTCTGGTTCAATCACTTGGTCTATATCTCTATTTTTCAGATTTTATTTGAAGATTGGGTGGACCAGAAACGGCCTATTATGGTCGCCAATAACGGTCAAGATGCGCTTAAATTGCATCTTGACAAACAGCTACATTTATTAAAAATAGGAGTTAGACATGAACTGGAAATCTAAAATACATATTTTGATTGCCTCAGCGGCAATCTCTGCCATTAGCGTATCGCAGGCGGTGGCTGAAGAAATAACAGTCAGGCTTGATTTTTCGCCATGGGGCATTCATGCTGCAATGCATTTGGCTCAGCAAAAAGGTTGGTTTGATGAGGCAGGGCTAGATGTTGACATTCAAGATGGCAAAGGCACAACCAATACCATTCAACTTGTGAGTAGTGGACGGATTGATGTTGGTCAAGTGCAATTAGGATTAATGGCACTGGCACGCGAAAATGATATACCACTTAAATCATTTGCTGGTTGGGCAAGAAAAGGCGATTTATCGGTGCTTGTTCCTAAAGATAGCAACCTCAATACCATTGCTGACTTAAAAGGCAAGAAATTAGTGACATTTGCAACCAGCCCTTGGGTGCCTTATATCGATAGTTTTTTGAAAAATGGTGGACTTGCCCGTGATGATTTATCAATCCTAATAGTAGCACCACCATCTATGGTAGCATCTTATGTTTCTGGTGATGCTGATGGTTTTATGACTGTTGGACCATTTGGGTTGCCATTGGTTGCACAAACCAGACCTGCCAAACAAATTTTGCTTGCTGATGCGGGGGTGGCATTTCCTAGCTATGGTTTGGTTGCACTTGAAAAAACAATTAAAAGCCGTCGTGACCAACTTTCCAAACTTGCCACCATTCAGCAGCGGGCATGGAAATATATTTTTGATGGCAATATTGAAGAAGGCGCGCAGGCGATTATTGATGCACGGCCAGATAATAATCTTAAGCTTAAAATCCTTGCTGGGCAAATTGAGGCTTATCGTCCATTTTTTAGCACAGAGCGGACACGCAATAAAGCATTCGGCATTCAGTCTGAACAAGATTGGGCAGATGCGATTTCAGCCATGAAAAAGGCAGGCGTCATTAAGAAAAATCATAAGCCAAATGATTTTTTCACCAATGATTTATTGCCTAAATAATATAAGATGGGTTGTTAAAAATAAGAAAGAATACTAACCAATGGCAAAAACAGATATATATGTGACTATTGATGATGTGGGGAGGGTTTATCCTTCCCCGCATGGTGAAGTGGTTGCATTGCAGGCTATTAATCTAACATTACACAAGCAAGAATTTTTATCTATTCTTGGTCCTAGCGGGTGTGGAAAATCAACATTGCTCAAATGTCTTGCTGGTTTGGAAAACCCATCAAGTGGCAAAATTTTAATTGGGGGCAAACCAGTGCTCTCGCCACCAGATGATATGGGGGTTGTTTTTCAGAGTGATATTTTACTTGATTGGCGTAACATTCTTGATAATGTTTTGTTAGTTACAGAGTTTCGGCGGCTCAAAAGAGCTGATTATCTTGATAAGGCACATGCCTTATTGGCAAGATTTGGTCTTTCGGGGTTTGAAAATCGGCATCCGTGGGAATTATCAGGGGGCATGCGTCAGCGCGCATCTATTTGTCGCGCATTGCTAGATGACCCCGAATTGCTATTAATGGATGAGCCATTTGGCGCCCTTGATGCGATGACACGTGATGACCTTAATCTTGAATTAGCGCGTTTATGGCAGGATACGAAAAAAACCATTATGTTTATTACCCATTCAATTCCTGAGGCGGTTTTTTTATCTGACCGTATTGTTGTGATGTCGCGCAATCCAGGGCGTATTGAAGAAATTATTGATATTGATTTGCCACGACCGCGTCACTTAAGCCTTCGTGAAACGCCAGAATTTGGTAAATATGTCGCATATTTACGTCAACATTTCATGCAATTAGGGATATTACATGATGATTAATTGGATAAAAAATAATGATAGAGCATTTTCCGTCGCAGCGGTGCTGATTGTCACAATATTGATATGGGAGCTACTATGTCATCTTTTTGCCATTCGTGCTTTCATTTTGCCAGCACCAAGCCGTATTTTTGTTGAATTTATTGATACGCCACACTATTTTTTGAAACATGCATGGTACACGCTTTTAACAACTATGGCAGGTTTCATTCTGGCGGTTGTTTTTGGCGTTGCGCTTGCTATTGCTATTGTGCATTCTGTTTTCCTTGATAGAACGCTTTATACATTACTCATTGCTCTTAATGCTGTTCCTAAAGTGGCGTTGGCACCACTTTTTGTGATTTGGATGGGAACTGGTATAGAACCAAAAATTGCCATTGCGCTGATGATTGCTATTTTTTCAATTGTTATTGATACAGTGCTTGGGCTTCGTAGCGTGGGGGCTGATATGCTTAATCTTGCCCGCGCGGCAAAAGCCAACCGTTTGCAAATTTTGATGAAAATTCGTTTTCCGATTGCGCTTGCCAGCATGTTTGCTGGTATGAAGGTGGGTATCTCTTTTGCATTAATTGGTGCAATCGTTGGCGAGTTTGTTGCTGGCGAAACTGGACTGGGCCATGTTATTTTGCTTTCACAAGGAATGTTTAACATGCCACGTGCTTTTGCCGCGCTTGTTTTGCTCGGATTGATGGGGACAGTGTTGTTTTATATGGTTGAAGCGGCCGAACGTTTATTATTGCCTTGGCATGTCTCGCAAAGAACGGGTAAGGGACATTAAAATATTTCGCAAAATATTGTATGATGCTTCCGAATAATTTGTTTTCTATATGAAAATAACCCGAAATTGCATCATTCGCTAATGTGTGATTAACACATAATATGATGCGGTGATGTGGTGCCCCCTACCCCTGCACTTACGGGTTAATCAACGTACCCACTTTGCCAGCCAATATATCTTCCAGCTGCTCAAGCCCGCCAATCATTGCCGCATTTCCTGTGCTTTTGACAAACCAGCATACCGCACTCACTTTGGGCGCCATCGATCCTGCAGGGAATTTTTGATTCTGCAACTCCTTAACAGTAATATTGCGGATAAGCTGTTGGTTAGGCTTGCCAAAATTTTCATAAATACCATCGACATCGGTTAGAATAATCAACCTATCCGCATCAAGATTTTGTGCTAATAAAGCAGCCGATAGGTCTTTATCAATCACCCCTTCAACACCTTGCCATTTGTTATTTTCAAATATCACAGGAATACCACCACCACCAGCGGTAATCACCACCGAACCCGCTTCTAGCAATATTTTAATTTGTGAAAGTTCAATAATTTTCTGTGGCTTTGGTGACGGCACGGTACGGCGAAAATATTGACCATCTTGGGCAATTGACCAGCCACGTGTTTTGGCAAGTTCCTGCGCTTCAGCTTCAGCATAAACTGGACCTATAAATTTATGCGGATTTTGAAATGCACTATCATTTTTATCAACCTCAATTTGCGTTAGCACAGTAATAACGTTTTTATCCGCCATTTCATTTCGCAATTGTTGTCCGATAATATAGCCAATCATACCTTGCGATTCCGCAACCAGCACATCTAACGGATGGGCAGGTGCTTGCTTGTAAGCTTCGCCTTCCAGCGCCAGCAAGCCCACTTGCGGACCATTGCCATGCACAATGATAATATCGTGCTGTCGTGCTAGTTTAGCAATGTGCTTGGCCGCCAATTTCATATTTTTATGCTGGTTTTCCGCGCTTAAAACTTCGCCACGTTTCAATAATGCGTTACCGCCCAATGCCAATATAATTCGCATCGCTTACACGCCCATTGTAGCGACTAATACCGCCTTAATCGTGTGCATGCGGTTACCCGCCTGTTCGAATACCACCGAAGCTTCCGATTCAAAAACATCTTCGGTTACTTCCATCGCATCTAGCCCATATTTTTGGAAAATTTCTTCGCCCATTTTGGTATCACGGTTATGAAATGCAGGCAAGCAATGCATAAATTTGGTATGTTTATTACCTGTTGCCGCCATCACTTCTGATGTTATCTGATAAGGTTTTAACAATTTAATTCGTGCCTCCCAGACGGAATCGGCTTCGCCCATAGAAACCCAAACATCAGTATAAATAAAATCCACATTTTTAACAGCTTGCATAAGATTTTCAGTAAAATTGATTCTCGCGCCTGTATCATTAGCAATATCTTGTGCTTTTTTAATTAAAGCATCGGCAGGCCATAGCGATTTTGGCGCGGCAATCGTGATTGTCATGCCTGTTTTTGCTGCCCCAATCATCAGAGAATTTCCCATATTGCTACGTCCGTCACCTGCATAGCAAAAATGAATATCGGAAAGATGTTTATGGGTATATTCACGCATTGTCATGAAATCAGCTAAAATTTGTGTGGGATGAAATTCATCGGTTAGCCCGTTCCATACAGGAACACCTGCATTATCAGCAAGTTCTTGAACAATATTCTGCCCATAGCCTCTATATTCAATGCCATCATAAATTTTGCCCAAAACCCGTGCCGTATCTTTCATGCTTTCTTTATGGCCAATTTGTGTGCCCGATGGTCCCAAATATGTTACATGCGCGCCTTGGTCATAGGCTGCCACTTCAAAACCTGTGCGGGTGCGGGTTGATGATTTTTCAAAAATCAGCGCAATATTTTTACCTTTTAATTGCTGATTTTCATTGCCCAGTTTTTTGGCGATTTTTAAATCACGGGCTAAATCTAGCAAAAAGCGGATTTCATGAGGGGTGAAATCTAACAATGCTAAAAAATGTTTTCCTCTTAAATTCATTGGCATTTTTTATCTCCTGTTAGAATATTAATCATAAGCGGCATCGCGCGATGTTGGGCAGGTCATACAATGCCCGCCGCCGCGTCCGCGCCCTAATTCAGCGCCATGAATGATGACAACAGTTACCCCCGCATCGCTTAATAATTTATTGGTTGCTGTGTTACGGGCGTAACCAACCACAACCCCCGGCGATAACGCCACAACATTATTGCCATCATCCCATTGTTCACGCTCTTGTTCGTAATAATCGCCGCCAGTGCCAACAATGCGAAGTTTTTTCAAACCCAAAGCTTCTTCAACAATTTGAAATAAATGCCGTTCATCATATGTGAAATCAATCAAGCTCTTATCGTTCGGGCGTAAAGAATGGCAAGTAATTTGGTCGCAAACCTCTGTGAATGCCGTTGCCAAATCATGGTCGCAAAATGAAAATACCGTATCTAGGTGCATTGCCGCCCGCGAACGTGGCATTTGGCAAGCTATCACATGTTGTGCCGCACCGCTTTTGAATAAATTATGCGCGACAATACTGACTGCTTGTGGGCTTGTGCGTTCCCCCATGCCAATCAACACGGTCTGCTTGCCGATTGGCATTACATCACCACCTTCAAATGTGGCGCGCCCATAATTTTTATCATCACCGCCCCACCAGATTTTAAAATCTTGCGCTTTGAAGTTTTTATGAAATTTATAAATTGCTTCCATTAACAAAGTTTCTTGCCTTCGTGCCTGCCAATACATAGGGTTTAGCGTTACGCCACCATAAATCCAGCAACTATTATCACGGGTGAATAAGCTGTTGGGGATGGGGGGGATGATAAAGTCATATTCCTGCAAGTAACGTCCGAACACGCCAATGGCTTCAAATGGCAAATCATGACGGCTAACGCCACCAATAAGATATTCTGCCAGCGCAAAGCTTGGAATATTATTAAGCCAATCGCGCAACTCATTCAGCATGCCAACGCCCACTTCCGATGCCTTGATTTTTCTATCCAAAATAAAGGCACGTGCATCTATATCTTCTAAAATATCGGCAAGCAATTCGTGCATTTCCAACACATCAACATCATGGGCGCGCATTTTTTCAACAAAATCTTGATGGTCTTTTTGGGCTTGTTCTACCCAAATCACATCATCAAATAGTAACTCTTGGCAATTATTAGGGGTAAGCCTAGCATGTGCCTTGCCAGGTCGACAAACAATCACCTGATTTAATTTACCAATTTCGGAATGGACTCCTAGTTTGAAAACATCTGCCATCTTCTAGCCCCCCAATACAGCAAGTGATAAGGCAATGGTAATGACTAAGAATAATATAGCCAGCAGGGGCATAATGAATTTAAGCCAAACATCGTAAGATACCCTGCCAAGTGCCAAACCGCCCATCACCACTGCGGAAGTAGGCGTAATGAAGTTGACAATTCCCGAAGCCGATTGATACGCCGTCACCGCAAGCTCGCGCCCCACGCCTGCAAAGTCTGAAAGCGGTGCCATAATGGGCATGGTTAATACCGCCAAGCCTGATGTGGAAGGCACAAGAAATGAAAGCGCCATTTCAATCCAAAACATCAAATTAATAAATAAAACATTAGAAACATCTGCTAATGCCAGCTCTGCGCCATGTAGCAATGTAGGGGTAAGATTGCCCGCATCCATAATCACCACAATACCGCGTGCCAAAGTGATAATCATGGCAACGCCTAATAAATCGCGTGCGCCATTAATAAAATGTTCGCAAAATTCTGTTTCATTCATTCGCGCCACAATACCTATCAAAATGGAACTGGTAAGAAACAAGGTCGACATTTCTGCCATCCACCAACCACCGCTGGAAACACCCCAAATCATCACGACAAAAGTAAGCCCAAAAATGGATAAAATAATTTTGCGAATTGTGGTTAATTCATCATCATGGTTTTGATCTTCACTTTGTAGAAAATGCTTTTCATTGGCAGTCTTTTGCGAATAAACCAGAGACTTTGTGGGGTCTGCCTTAACACGTGCCGCATAACGCATAACATAAGCGGCGCAAACAATAAAGCCAGCCGCTAAAATGATCGCACGTAAGATAATACCTTCGGTAAAGGCGATGCCTGAAGCATCTGAGGCAATGACGGTTGCAAAAGGATTAATGGTAGAGCCCAAAACACCAATTGCCGCGCCAACCATAATGATGGCAACGCCTGTGAGTGAATCATAACCAGCGGCAATTAAAACTGGGATGATAATAATATAAAATGCCAGCGTTTCTTCCGCCATGCCGTAAGTTGTACCACCAAGGGCAAAAAGCAACATCAAAATCGGTATCATCCATTTTTCACGCCCCTTTAGAGCGCGCAAAGTGGCGTTAATACCTGCTCTCATAGAACGGGTGCTGCTAACCACGGCAATGAAACCACCAATCATTAGCACAAAAACTGCCACATCAGTGGCATTCGCTATATAAGATACTGGGTCATAAAAACCTGCAATTGGTGCCATGATAACATCAAAGAACCCTTGCGAATTAGCCTCAATTTCTTGATATGTACCTGCAATTGGTACTTCTCTCTCCAATGCTTCATTCAGCTCGGTTTGGTATTCACCGCCCGGAATAATCCAGGTGAAAATTGCCATAATAATGATAAGCCCAAATAAAATACTATAGGCCGATGGAAATAAAAATTTCTTTTTATCTGATTTGTTTTTATCAATGTTTGTTTTTGATGTCGTTGCCATTGGCTTCACTCCAGATACAATGTTTAACAAGATATTAATCTATGTTTTGTAAATTGAGCAACTTTCAAAAATATATATAGTTTCAGCCTACACCTGTTACAAAAAATGTCAAGGTTAAAATTTATCACAAAGCTAATTTGACAAAAACAAGGCGATATATTATAGCTACTTAAAAAATAACTCACTGATTAGGAATGTTTTTATGAATAAAATACTGCGTGCAATACGAAATAATCTTAAATTCAAATGGGCATGGGTAAAAATTATTGCTATCAATGCCACAATATTTTTGGCTTTAATCGGCGGATTGTTGCTGTTGCCACCAACAGCATTTTTAGCGCAAAAAATATTAAAAAACATGATAGGTTATGATATTAAACCGCTTTCTACAACTGACCCACGTGTCATGCCACCTAATTACAAAAACATCGATTGGGCGGAGACGCATTTTAAAGAATTAGGTAAGTTACCTTCTGAATATAAAGATTATATCGTTTCACGACGGACTAATTTTGCAGGTGAAACTGTCAATATCATTGATGGTATTCGTGTTACCCATCAAGCTGATAATATTGTTGACAATAATAAAGAAGCATGGTTTCTTGGTGGTTCTACTATCTGGGGGCATGGTAGTAATGATGCCAACACAATCCCATCCATTTTTGCCAAACAAACAGCTATCGAAACAACAAATTTGGGTGAAGCGGGTTATAATGCACGTCAGTCTCTTGCATTTTTAACCAATCAATATATCACTCATCCGAGTAAAGCTACAAAAAAAATCATTATATTTTATGATGGTGGAAATGATGTTTTTTATCGTTGTAATAAACTTTCAGAAGGATTATCAACTTTGAGTCAAGCGAGAATACAAAAATCCCTAAAATATACTAAAATAGTTGATAATTATGATTTTAGGTTTAGGGCATTATTTTTTCAATTCAATGATTTTATTAATTTTTTACAGCACGAACCACCAATTATTCGAACGAATGCCCCAATAAGATATTCACAAAATGTGGGCTGTGATGAATCGCCAGAACGAATGCAAGAAATCGCTGAGACATTGGTTGCAACATGGCAACAGGCACAATATCTTGCAGCCAGTAATGGTGACGATTTTTTAGCGATATTACAGCCCGCCGCCAATTTAAGTAAAACCAAAAAAGACCATTTACCTCAACATAAATATTCAAGATGGAACGATGCTGAAGTAACACGGCAATATCGTGTCATATATGCCTTAATCCGTGCTGAAGCAAAGCGCAAAAACATCAATTTTGTTGATTTGAGTGATGCTTATGATGTTGATGACTATATTTATATCGATTGGGTACATGTTAGCCCCAATGCACATGAAATATTGGTACCAAAAATTATTAATGCATTAAAGGAACAAAATCTTTTATAATAGTATCATTTTTGATATAAGGCTATATTATGCATAAAATTATTAACACAATCAAAAATAAGATTAAATTCAAATGGGAATGGGTGAAAATTATCTTCATCAATGGCACGATATTTCTTGCGTTAATCGGCGGGCTTTTACTGTTACCACCAACAGCATTTTTAGCGCAAAAAATATTAAAAAATGTAACAGGTTATGATATTAAACCGCCTTCTACAACTGACCCACGTGTCATGCTACCTAATTACAAAAATATTGATTGGGCGGAAACACATTTCAAAGAATTAGCTGATGGAACTTCTGAATATAAAGATTATATTGTTTGGCGACATTCTGATTATGCAGGCAAAACGATTAATATTATTGATGGAAATCGTGCAACATATCAAACTGATAAGGTTATCAATAATAAAGAAGTATGGTTTTTTGGCGGCTCTACTATCTGGGGGTGGGGTGTTGATGATGCCAATACAATCCCATCACTTTTTGCCAAACAAACCAACATTAAATCAACCAATTTTGGTGAATTAGGTTATCTTGCACGTCAATCATTTGCTATATTAGCCAATCAATATATCACAAATCCGAATAAAGTTACAAAAAAAATCATTATATTTTATGATGGTGCAAATGATGTTAGTCATCGTTGTGGAAAAGATTCAAAAGAATTATCAACTAATAGACAATGGCAAATACAATCATCATTAAAATATACGGGTCAGGGTAATAATTTTGATTTTAGTTTTAAAACATTATTTTTTCAATTCAATAATTTTATTAATTTTTTACGTGACAAACCAGCCATTATTAGAACATCTGATACAGAAAAATATGCACAAAATGTTGGTTGCGATGAATCACCGAAACGAATGCAAGAAATCGCTGAGACATTGGTGGCAACATGGCAACAGGCGCAAAATCTTGCGAGCATTAATGGTGATGATTTTTTAGCGATATTGCAGCCCGTTGCCAATTTGAGTAAAACAAAAATAGATCACTTGCCAAATTATAGGACCGAAGAAAATACTCAATTAACACAGCAATATCATGCAATATATGCCTTAATCCGTGCCGAAGCAAAGCGCAGGGGTATTAATTTTGTTGATTTAACCACCGCCTATGATGTGGATGAATATATTTATCTCGATAGGTCGCATGTTAGCCCCAATGGGCATGAAATATTAGTGCCAAAAATTATTAATGCCTTAAAACAAAGAAATCTTTTATAATCGTATCATTTTTGTTATAACACGATAGACAAAACATTAAAAAGAGCAAACATGCAAAATAACGAAAATTTAATGCCATCCAATAAAAAATTCGGACTATTTTTTAGCTTCGTATTTTTATGCGTCACCATCTATTATCGCTTTCTTGGAGCGCATGGTGTCAATCAATTATGGTTGTTGTTTTTGATATTATCTGCGGTTTTTTTATTATCGGCATTATGCCTGCCTATCATTCTTAAGCCATTCAATATCTTATGGTTTAAGTTAGGTTTATTGCTTGGTAAAATTGTGAGCCCGATTATATTGGGCATCATGTTTTTTGGTTTAATCACCCCTATCGCTTTATTCCTACGCATAAAAGGACGCGATGAATTAAAATTGAAATTTCATCGCTACCAACAAAAGCAATCATATTGGCTTAATCGTGACGCTGGTGGTCCACCGCCCGATTCATTCAACAATCAATTCTAACTCCTCAAGGAAAAATAAATGGGTTTTATTCGTGAATTATGGAAATTTCTAAACGCCAGAAAAAAACTTTGGCTGGCACCCGTGATTATGGTGATGGTGATATTGGGCGGATTGCTAATCGCCGCACAAGGTTCGGTCGTCGCACCTTTCATCTACACAATATTCTAGACAATTATAATGATTATTTTAGGCATCTCCGCCTATTATCATGATTCAGCGGCTTGCTTAATCATAGATGGTGATATTATCGCTGCCGCGCAAGAAGAACGCTTTACCCGCATCAAGCATGATGCAGGCTTTCCTAGCAATGCGATAGAATATTGCCTTACTCAAGCTAATATAACGCCCGCGCAAATTGATTATGTAGCTTTTTACGATAAACCATTCCTGAAATTTGAACGGCTTCTTGAAACCTATTTGGCATTCGCGCCCAAAGGCTATATCAGCTTTGCAAAATCACTACCGATATGGGTAAAAGAAAAATTATTTCAAAAATCTATGCTTGCCAAAGCATTAAAAACCACATTAGGCAAAAACATTGATTGGCATAAAAAATTGCTTTTTTCGGAACATCATTTAAGCCATGCCGCCAGTGCATTTTTTCCGTCCCCCTTTGAACGCGCCGCTGTGCTTACTATGGATGGGGTAGGCGAATGGACAACAACATCGCTTGCCATTGGCAGTGGCAATAAGCTAGATGTCAGTAAAGAAATTCATTTCCCGCATTCGCTAGGCTTATTATATTCTGCCATTACTTATTATATCGGCTTTAAGGTGAATTCTGGTGAATATAAGGTGATGGGTTTAGCGCCATATGGTGTGCCTAAATATGTGGATGTGATGAAAAACCATCTGATTGATATTAAAGAGGATGGCAGTTTTCAGCTTGATATGCAATATTTTGATTATTGCACTGGGCTAACCATGACCAATAAAAAATTTGATGCTTTATTCGGTGCGCCTGCCAGAAAATCCGAAAGCGATTTATCCCAACGCGAAATGGATATTGCCGCTTCGGTTCAAAAAATCACCGAAGAAATTGTGGTAAAAATGGCGCGAGCCATTGCAAAAGAAACGGGA
The DNA here is from genome assembly GCA_022599575.1 of Alphaproteobacteria bacterium. Taxonomy (GTDB): domain Bacteria; phylum Pseudomonadota; class Alphaproteobacteria; order JABAAW01; family JAHZMA01; genus JAHZMA01. The sequence continues at coordinate 33,211 of JAHZMA010000004.1, forward strand.
GAGCGCAACTTATGTTTGGCAGGCGGGGTTGCCTTAAATTGTGTTGCCAATGGCATTTTATTGCGGATGAATATTTTTGATAATATTTGGATACAGCCTGCTGCGGGTGATGCTGGTGGTGCATTAGGTGCCGCGCTGGGTGCATATCATATCATGCTAGATAAGCCACGCAATATCAATAAAGATAGTGATAGCATGAAAGGTTCTTATTTAGGGCCATTATTTAGCGATGAAGAAATTTCAGCACAGCTTACAAAAATTGGGGCTAAATTCACCCTGCATCATCAAACTGATATGATTGCTAAAACCGCGCAAGCACTGGCAGATGGCAAGGCGATTGGCTGGTTCAATGGGCGTATGGAATTTGGGCCACGTGCATTAGGTGGCAGAAGCATCATTGCCGACCCACGCTCACCCACCATGCAAAAATTACTGAATCTTAAAGTAAAATATCGGGAATCTTTTCGCCCTTTTGCGCCTAGTGTGTTAGCCGAAGATGTGCAAGATTGGTTTGATATTGATACAAATAGCCCTTACATGTTACTGGTTGCCGATGTTACCAAAAGCAAACGCCGCGCAATGACTACCCAAGAAGAAGCTTTATTTGGTATTGAAAAATTAAATGTGCCACGTTCTGAAATCCCTGCCATCACTCATGTTGATTATTCTGCGCGCATTCAAACGGTGCATCAAGAAACCAACCCGCTTTATCATCAACTGATAACTGCGTTTAAGAAAATCACAAATTGCCCAGTATTAGTGAATACATCGTTTAATGTGCGGGGCGAACCCATTATCTGCACCCCCGAAGATGCTTTCCGTTGCTTTATGGGCACCCAGCTTGATATGTTGGTTATCGGCAATCACATTCTTATGAAAACACAACAAGATGAAAATTTGCAAGAAAATTACGAACAAAAATATGAGTTGGATTAAGGGCTGTATTATAGGCACTCATCGCTGAAACAGCATGCCACCCTTTTGCACTGATGCCTTGATATTTGCCAAGCGCAACATATGCCATGCCATCACTTGATTGCTAGAAAGCACGGGTTTGTTTAAGATGTCTTCCGCTTCAGCAATAATTTTCAGCACGCGCAGGCTTGTGCATGAAACAAAGACCGCATCAATCGCATCATTTTCGCCAATTTGCAAAATCGCTTTTAAGATACTTTCCGATGTAATCCGCGCCACCAGAGAATCTTTGGCTTGATAAAAACTATGCACGCTTTTGGTGCAAAACCCCGCATTTTGCAAATTTTCTTGCATGGCGAGCGTTACTTCAGGCGGATAAGGCGTCAGTAACGCCATATTTTTGACATTCAATGCCGCCAAAGCCGCTTTGCAAGCCGTAATCGGATTGGTAGCCTTTGCTTTGGGGTGAAATTGCTGAATGATTTTTTCTATTTTTTCTTCACCAATCATGGTCGCGCCCGACGTGCAGGCATAGCCCACCACATCATAATCAAAATCACGATTCAGCAATGCGGCGGCAATCGGCATTTGTTGCTCCATTGTTTTTAAGTTTTCAGGCGTAACATCATCAAAATTGGCAATGCGCGAATGATAAAGCGCAATCGCGCCACCAGTGAATTTTTGGGCAAAATCTTGTGAATTGTCAAGCGATTGCAAGATGATAGAAAATTCATGCTCTATGGTTTGGTCGCTTTGTAAGACAATTAACCCCATTTTTGCAAGCGTGCCATAACCTGCATCAAATTCGTATGGCATCATGTCTAATTTTGGATTGATATTATCAGTTACTGGCTTATTCATTGTAAGAACCCTTTTCAAATATTTTTATCATTTCTACATATCGGTTGATTGTATCAGCTTGATATGGTTTGTTTGCATATCGGCAAGGGCTGTCTCTAGCGAACCATCTAGATTAATACCCCTACAAGCGTCAAGAATAACCAATGTTTCAAATCCCCTTGCCACCGCATCAATCGCCGAAAAATAAACGCAAAAATCTGTGGCAAGCCCCGTCAAATAGAGTTTGTTAATACCGCGTTCTTTCAGATAGCTGGTAAGCCCCGTTAAGGTTTGCTTATCATTTTCTTGAAATGCCGAATAGCTATCGATCGATGAATGATAGCCTTTTCGTAAGATTAAATCCGCCCTATCACTATTTAAATCAGCATGAAATTCGGCGCCCTTGCTGCCTTGAATACAATGGTCAGGCCATAAAATTTGCTTGCCATATGGCATATCTATCAGCTCCATCGGGTTTTTGCCAGCATGGCTAGAGGCAAAAGAAGAATGCCCTGCAGGGTGCCAATCTTGCGATAGAATAACCGTTTCAAACCTATCGATTAGCTGGTTTATCACAGGCACTATCGCATCGCCATGTGGCACTGCCAAACTACCATTAGGGCAAAAATCATTCTGAACATCAATCACCAACAATGCTTCTTTTGCTAATGTTTTTTTTACTAATGCTTCTTTTACTGGCATCACAATCTACCTAAAATATAATATCATTAACCGATGATTATCACACCATCATGCCATAACCGCCTTAAAAATACCATTACAAAAAATGATTATATGATTTTATTTTTTAACAAAAATGCGCGATGATATTGCCCATTGATATTATAAACACCGTTAGCGAACAACACAGCTTTTGCACTATTGATAAATATGCTATATAAGATGAATATCTATCACTATTGTTAAAGCCATGCCTTATTTTATCATCGAATAGGCAATCATTTATAAGGCACAGGCATAACGGGGACGGTTACTTTGCCCCATTTGCCTTTATCATCGCAACAGAGCATATCATTGATAATAATCGGCATTAATGTTGACATAATGGCACAGCAATTTTTTGTCTGCACCCGAAAATCATCTTCATTGATGGTGCGCCATGTCGCTGAGCCATGAAAATATTGATTCCGAACCTCATTAATACGGAAAATTAATTCTTTTAATATTTTCACAATATCCACTATATCATGTTGTTTCTTTGCTATGTTTCTAAAAAACGTTTTATTATAGTCATTAAAAGAGCGTTCCGCACCTGCTAGCGTTATTTTAGCACCTACTTTTTGTGCTTCCCAATATCCCGAATAGGCATAACGATTATAAAGCAATTTTGTGACATCATTTTCGGCATCATCAATATTTTTCTTTATCTGTTTCAGCAAATTAAATTTACTATTATCGCCAAGCTTCTCAAAAAAAATAGCGATTTTTTGCATTTCTCTTTTTCTATCGTCACGCTTTATATAATCTTCATAGCAGGCATAGCAGGCATTGAAACTTATCCATAAAAAGATAAAACGAACCGCAGGGTCATCTGTTTCTTGTTCGGCACGTTTTAGCCAACTCAATACCCGTCGCATTCGGTCAAAATAATCTTTGCTGGCATCACCTGCTTCTATCAAATCATATTTTGCCTGCAATTCCGTATAAATATACATGACACCCCCCCATCAATATTTATGATAGAATAATCATAGAATAATACGTGTTTCTATGCAACTGAGAAATTATTGGAAATGATATATTTTACTTTGTCCGTCATTCCCGCGTAGGCGGGAATCCAGACAAAGTTAGCAAAAATAGAGACGTATTAAATCTTATCATAACCAATCGAATATATTTTTATTCCATATTTTTCTTCTATTAATTTTGTTTCTTTATTTTTAGGTGTCATATGGAAAATATAACGATGCTCAAATTTTAAAGCATTTTCTTCTCGTAATTTTTTAATATCGTTGTTGAGCTTGTTATTATTCGTAACATCAACTGCTGCAAAAATTTCTACTGCGATAAAATTTTCTTTAACACTTAAAATATCAAAACCTGAATGGGTGGCATAACCCATCTTGAAACCATTTGCATCGGGATGTGCATCTAATAGAAATTCAATTGCTTTTAAGGCGGTTATGTAGGTAGATGTTTGATTTAATTGTTCAGTAAAATTAAGCTTCTCATTATCATTACCATCCGCAAAAGGATAGCGACCTACTTTTTCAAATCTTGTATTTATAAAAATCGTTATATATGATTGTTTGGATTTTTGTAAGTTCTCTATTGTTTTAGAAGCATTATTCTCAATTATTTGCAATGCTCTTGTAACATCGCTTTGACTTTTAATAATGAGCGTTTCTTTTTCAATATTCGTCATTTTCTTCTCCTCTTAAAAATTGTAACGTAAGCCAATATCGTTGAACGAATAAATAGCACCGCGGATTCCACTATAAAACCGTATCCCGATAATAATATCGACCGCATCATGCAGATGATATGCCAAGCCACTACCAAACACAACACCATTGGCGTTTTCGGTATCAATAATACTATTACCTACTTTATATTCACTTTTATATGTGCTATCTTTTTGCGTTACCTTCACATTAAAATCAGTTCTGCCCATCTTGAAGAAAGGTTGTAATTTTGCGTTTTCTGCCATGCTAGGATAATAAATATATGAAAGCGCCTGACCAGAAAAAGTAATTTTATAGGAGAATATTGTGCCACTTGTTGTGTTACGCAAGCGATAACCACTACCATTATCGGATGTAACATATATGACATCTTTATAGCGCACAGTTTCTTCAATATAGTCGCTTTTTGCCGAAAATTGCTCAAACTCAATCGCATGATTTTGTTTGCGATATTGCAAGGCAGTGACTGAATTTTTCCATGTATATGTCTTTTCCCACTCTTCTTGCGTGGTATTGGAATCCCAATAATAAAAATCCTCGCTGTCATCATCAAGATTCACACCGCTACCGCCGCCAAACCCGAATGTATTCACGCCCTTGCCTTGTATCAGACTTAACGAAACGCCATCTCTGGCGTTAGCGATAGGGGATATCAGCAATAGCATCACTATCAATAAAATTTGTTTTTTCACCATACTCTCCATCATCAATGTTTAAGGAAAAGCCAGAGCAAGCTCTGGCGAACCGGAGAGTAGAAAGACCGCTATATACAAACAGCCCGATAATTTTTGGTGAGATTCGTTTCAGGGAACCCTACTTGGACATGATTACCGCCCCCGGTTCAAATGAAGCTGGGGCAGACATTACGAAGATATTACGAAAACAATATCGTCTAACGACCAATGCTAGCCATGTATATATTTAGGAGTTTCTACGCTCCGCTTATTTTTACAAATAAGCATCTGCAAGATACTATAATGATAAAGCTACTGCAAGTAAAATATTGTAACTGGAAATTGATAGCGTCAATATGATTTTCGTGTTCGCTACTCTCTCCGTGCTTTGCACCCTAGCCCCCTTGCTTCCGCAGGGGTGACGAGAGGGGTGTGCGTTGTTTCAGGGGCGTGTGGCACAAAGGCGGTGCGTATCTCACCCCGCCATCAATTGATACCGATTGTATTCTTGCCTTTTGCCTCTTCCAGAATTTCAGGGTAAGGCACATTTTCGCCAAGCAATTGCAACAAATAAGGTGAGGCATTTTTCAACACATCCGCATCAAGCGTTGCGGTCATATTTTCCATCGGCACGATAAATTTCGGCAAATATTGAATCAAAACTGCGCTACGGTCTTTATCGGCAGAAATATTCGGCATGGCGCAATGCCATACTGCCCCAAAGAAAATCACCGCATCGCCCGCTTCGCCAAACATACGGCTACAATTTTTGTGAAAATATTCCTCATCATCGGGATAATAAAGCGCGCTTTGAGTTTTAGGCATAAAGGCAGTGGCGCCAGTTTCGGCGGTAAATTCATCTAGCATAATCGTGACTTGAGCATTCATTGGGAATGATGTATTTATCTTGGGCGGGAAAGCTGATTTTTTGTAATAATCCCAGTAAGGATAGTCGATATGTGGCTCTTGCCCTGGACCGCCTGCTAATATACGGTTTGCCGCAATCGAGCCCATAATAAACTCATCACCCAAAAATTTGCTTAACACATTTTTGAACACAGGGTGGGTTGCCATTTTGATAAAAATATCGCCTTTATTGAGCAAATTCCATACGCGCCTTTGCAAATGCAAATTATTGCTTTTTTCTGCTTTGCCCTGAAAATGCGTTACTTTAGGCGTCTCTTGATTGGAATGCTGATGAATAATATCACGCGCATTTTTTACTTCTTCGGCAGTGAAGAGATTTTTGATTAATATTGCGCCATCGCCATCAAGCAACTCATCACAGGCTTTTTCTACATCTATATTATTTTCCTTAAATTCTAGCATTTTAATATCCTTTATTAGCGTTTGCTTTTATATTGAGAAACTCTTTTAATGGTGCGGTTGCCATCTGCAAGCCATCAACCATCGCCCTTATATCCGAAGAAATGGTTACCATATCAAAGCCTTTTTCAATCATTTTAATGGCATAATCAGGGTCATCCGTGTGAATGGCTGTTGCGACATTATATTGCTTGCCTTTTGCCAAAATATAATCTATTTTTTCTAGCATCTCTGGCTCTTTTCTATCAAAACCGGGGGCAAAACCATGCGATATAGATAAATCAGCTGGCCCAATATACAACCCATTAATGCCTTTCACCGATAATATCTCATCAATCTGATTGACTGCTTGTTCGGTTTCAATCATCGCAAAACCGATAATATGTTCATTGGCTTGGCTATAATAATTATCATAAATTTGCATGGCACGAATGGGTCCAAAGCTACGCTCGCCTTTGGGCGGATAATAGAGTGCTTCAGCAAATTGTTCGGCTTCTATTTTGCTGTTCACCATCGGGCAAATAATGCCTAACGCGCCTGCATCTAATGCTTTCATGATTTGGTCGGGCTGATTCCATGCCACCCGTACCATCGGCACCACATCACTGCCACGCAAACCATGAAAACTATCTAGCATCTGCTGATAATCTTGCAACCCATGTTGCAAATCTACGGTGATGCTATGAAACCCTTGCTTTGCCATTAGCTCAGCTTTGAATGCACTGCCTTGCGACAGCCAACCATTGATAATCGGTTGTTTGTTTTTAATACGGGTTTGCAATATATTCATCATACCACCCCTCCATCAATCACGTAATTTTGTGCAGTAATCATTTTGCTATCATCACTTGCCAAGAATAATGCCAGTTTAGCAACTTCTTCGGGTTGAATCAATGCTTTGAGACTTTGCAATTTCATTAAATCGCTTTCAATTTCGGGGGTAAACCATAAATCCTTTTGCCTTTGGGTCATAATCCAGCCCGGCATGATGCTATTAACGCGGATATTATCCACCCCTAAATCACGCGATAACACGCGCGTTAAGCCTATCATGCCTGCTTTTGCGGTGGCATAAGGGGTAAGGCGTGGCGCACGTTTCATATAAGAGGTGGAAGTGAAATTGATAATAGAGCCACCACCTAAAGTCTTCATACTCTTATGCACTGCTTGAATCGCGAAAAAAACTGGGCGGGCATTAATCGCGTGCATATCATCCCAAATTTCTTGCGTGATGTCATCAACATCATAGCGGTTATCGCAAGCGGCATTATTAATAAGGCAATGCACCGCGCCATGATTATCTTCAATCTGTTTTATGGTGGCTTGCAAGGCAGTAACATCGCGCAAATCGCACGGATAAAAATGCACGTTATTATTGAGTTTACTCTGTAATGCAAGGCTAGCTTTTTCATCAATATCGATGAAGCTCACCACTGCCCCTTGTGCATGAAATTCGCTCACCAAAGCCTCGCCAATACCGCTACCACCACCCGTGATAAGAACATGTTTGTTGTTAAGGCAAGAATATTGTGCGGTCATTATATGTTCCTATCAGCGTTGAATGAGGGAATTGTAACCCCCTGTTTATTGGTTTTAATGGCAATCACCGCGCCTGATAGCGGGTAATCAATAAAATCTTCTGGCGTGTGGTTATGCGATAAAGATGTGATAAATAGGGTCGTCATATCATCACCGCCAAAACATGGCATGGTCGGGGCTTTCATCGGTAGCGCAATATGGTCAATCAGCTTGCCCGTCTTATCAAAACAATTAAGATGCCCTGCTGAAACGCC
>JAHZMA010000026.1 GCA_022599575.1 Alphaproteobacteria bacterium
AAAATAAGGAAACATCATGGATATTAAATTTTATCAGGGTGATATTCCTGAAAATCTGGATTTGGGCAAGCAAATTGCGGTGGATACCGAAACGATGGGGCTTTTGATGCGCCGCGACCGCTTATGTTTGGTGCAATTATCGTCGGGCGATGGGGTGTGCCATTTGGTACAAATCAAACGTGGGGTTGAACCCGTAAATCTCAAAAATATGTTGGGCGATAATAGCCGCTTAAAACTCTATCACTATGCACGTTTTGATGTTGCCACTTTGCATTGGCATTTAGGCGTGATGGCGCAACCTATATTTTGCACTAAAATTGCCTCAAAATTGGTGCGAACCTATACTGATAAGCATGGGCTTGGTGATTTATGCCGTGAATTATTGAATATTAACCTAGATAAAACCATGCAAAGTTCGGATTGGGGCGCAGAAAAATTAACCGATGCCCAGTTAAAATATGCGGCGCAAGATGTGCTTTATTTGCATCAGTTGCGCGGTAAATTAACTGATATGTTGAAACGTGAAAATCGCACACAACTTGCCGAAGCAAGCTTCGCCTTTTTGCCAATCCGCGCCGCGTTAGACCAAGCAGGCTATGAGAATATAGACATATTTTCGCATTAATATTTCGTGAAGTGATAGCAAGGGGTTTTGCGACTTCGCTAATCGCGAAGACACCCCTTGACCCACCCTAGTATTTCCTTTCAACAGTTAGCAAGGCTTTCCCTTGAACCGATGGCGGTTGCGCCTTGCCGAATGGTACTATGGTTGTGTAAATAACACCACACCGCCTTTGTGTTACACGCCCCGACGCGCTAGCATCTGGCTATCGTGATTGACAAATATATCAATTTTAATTAGCATCACATTATCAGATGGCAATTAAGCTATTTGATGAACCGAAAGGAGAATATCATGAAAATGATTATTCTTTTTCGGTATAAGAAAAGGGTTAAACTCGTCATAGTTATAACCCTTTCTTAAAACCGAACGGTGTCATCAAGCTACTCCTTGATGGCACTGTTCGGATAGTATAGCATAATTTATTACCAAATCAAATTTATTTTCTGCCATGCCACCCTCCCACGTCATTCCGTGCGAATGTGCAATCAGTGATTGCACATTGTAAGAGACACGGAATCCACAATGCAGGGGCGAAGCCCCCACGAAAACACGAAATCTGTGTTGAGTATCTAGCGACACGCGCCTCCTTTCGTATTGAGTATCCAGCAACTCACACCTCCGCCAGTATTAAGCACAGCGGGGGGTTGTTAAGGCTTTCGAGCGGTTTTATTGACGCGGTGTGGGGGGTATGGGGGGCGTCTTGGCAAGGCGGATGTCCTACGGACAAATCCGCCGAGAAGCCAAGTCGCAAAGCCCCCCATATATAATGTGATGAGACACGCTAGATATTTGTATTGACGAATCTAACAACACGCACCGCCCTTTGTGTTATACAATTGGCATTGACATGATGAAGCTTGACGCTACAACTGAAAATATGTATAAAAAGTTGCAATAAAAAATACAGCAATAGATGAGTTGATATTTTTCTTGTAACCATTAACAGTATAGTAGGGGGAGTGTATCTAATGCCTAATATATATATTAAAAAAATAGAAATTAAAAATTTCAGGTCTATCGCAAAATTAGAATTCGATATGGAAAAAATAGTTTTGCTTGTTGGCAAAAATGATTGTGGAAAATCTAATATATTACGTGCATTAAATTTATTTTTTAATGGTCAAACAGATAGAGGAAAACCGTTAGATTTTAATAATGATTTTTATATTAAGGGTGAAATAAATAAAAAAGCAAAAGAAATCTCAGTGACTTTGGAGCTTCACCTCCCAGATGCGTATAGAATTAATGGTGATTATGTAAGATGGACAAAAGCATGGCGAGAAGATGGTCTTTTAGAAGAAAAGGATTATACAGGTATTAAAAAAATTAGAAATACAAAAAGAATTGAGCATGTCAAAATTTCAAATAGAGCTAATCTAAATAAAGCTCTAAAAAATATAAGATATGAATATGTTCCTGCTATTAAAGAAATAAACTACCTTAATGAACTTCGAGGAAGAATTTATAATACCATGTCTAACGCTTCTATTGATGAATTTGAAACGTCTAGTAAAAGCTTTGAAAAAACTATTGCCAATCATTTAACACAGCTAACGAATGAATTATCAGCATCATTAGGGTTTGATAGCACATTAAATTTACCAAAAAATTTAACACCTATTTTTGAAAAGTTAGATTTTATGAATCAAAGTAATATATCGCTTGAAAGGCAAGGTGATGGTATTAAAGCAAGGTATATTCCCCATATTCTGTACTATATGGCACAGGAACAAAAAAATTTAAGTGGGAAAGGTAAAGCCAGAGATACAATAATATGGGGTTACGAAGAACCAGAAAATAATTTAGAAATGGCGAGTTGTAGTGAATTGGCTAGTGAAATGTTTAATTATATTGGTAATAATGTTTCGCAAATGATTGTTACAACACATTCGCCAGTATTTTATAATGTTGCAAAAAAAGATAAGTTCAAATCATCTATTATTCATGTTTTTAAAGATAAAATAAATATTGAAACGTCGATTAAGGTGAATGCTCCAGTTTCAGAGCTAGATGAACATATTGGCGCAACAGCAATATATGCCGATAAAATCAGAGAGCATCAAGAAAAAGATGAATTGCAAAAAGAGCAAATTAATAAACTACAAACAGAACTTGGCAATAGCAGAAAGCCCCTGATTATTTGCGAGGGTAAAACAGATATTATGCACCTTGAAACAGCAATAAATAAACTTAGTATTACTGATTTGGATATAGAGTTTTGTAAAATAGATGAGAAAGGTCGGGGTGATAAAGAATTATTGAAATCCCTTAAAACTCTTGGCAAGTTAGAAAATCATAGAAAAATCATTGGTATTTTTGATAGAGATAATGCAGATATTATTAGACAAGTTGAATCAAAGCACAATAGATTTAAAGACTTTGGTAATAATGTTTGCGGATTTTGCATACCTATACCAACTGTTAGAAAACCATATAAAAGTATCTCAATAGAATTCTATTACTCTGATGAAGAATTAAAAACTAAACAAGATGGTAAATGCCTTTATTTTGATAATGAAGTTTTAGAAATTTCTGACGATACAAAACGATTGTTCAGATTACCTGATACAGATGTACTAGAAAATAGTAATAAAAAAATATTTGATAAAGATATAGGTTCTTGTGATTGGATACATTCAAAATCTGTTTTTGCTGAATTAATTGCAAAGAATGACACTGTTACAAAAGGTTTTGACTTTCAGAATTTTCGTTTGATTTTTGATATTATTAAGGAAATAGTTGACAGGTAAATTTATTATGGTGTCAAGGGAGCGTGTTGCTAGATGCTCAATACAAGGCTGTATTTTTGGGATGCAAACTTTGTTTGCCATTGTGGATTCCGTGTCTTTTACACTGCCCCTACGGGGACAGTGGCACGGAACGACGAGGGGGAGGAGTGTTTGACAGGTGCGTAACACAAAAACCGTGCGTGTCTCATCACATTAATATATGGGGGGCTTTGCGACATTGGTTTTATATATCAAGGGGGGTGCGGCGCAACTTCTCGGTGCGCGCTTGCTTAATAAGAGTCAGAATAGGCAATCCAGTATATCTAAAACTTTCAATGCTCCAGAGTCGCATTGAAAGTAAGATATGCTTCGATTGCCCCCTTAATAATCCCCCCGCCATACTCAAAACTAGCGGCAGTGTAAATTGCTGTTACTCAACACAAATGCAACATCAACCAAGCGCGCTTTTCACCCTAGCCGCTACTTTTTTAGCTGTGAAGCCGTAATGGTCAAACACATCATTACCCTTGCCCGCTTGTCCGAAACCATTCATCGCAATCATATTTTCAGGCTTAATGCCATAATCTCCCCAACCTTGCGCTATCGCCGCTTCAATCACAAAACGTGGTTTATCACCTAAAAGTGCCTCGCGCTCATCACGGCTTAACAGATTGAAACATTCCAGCACAGGCATTGAGACCACATTGGCATTGATATTATCGCTCGCCAATAATATTGCCGCCTTAATCGCTAGCGAGACTTCCGAACCGCTGGCAATCAATGTTACATCGGGCGCATCATTTTTACATACCAGATAACCACCCTTCGCAGACTGATTTTCCGCTATCGTCTCGCGGTTAATGGGCTCAAGATTCTGCCGTGATAATATCAGTGCCGATGGCCCATCATAATCAAGCGCGATTTGCCAACATTCTGCGGTTTCAATCATATCGGCAGGGCGCAACACCCATAGATTGGGTATCGCGCGCAAAGATGGTAATTGTTCCACAGGCTGATGGGTAGGGCCATCTTCACCAACGCCAATCGAATCATGGGTGA
>JAHZMA010000027.1 GCA_022599575.1 Alphaproteobacteria bacterium
TGATTCCATCGCGCCCGACCGTGCCTTAACCGCAGGCAGACCCGATGAAGCGCCGCAATTTGATAAGGCTGAATGGCGTGATTATGTGACGCGAATTTTCACCATCGCCAAAATGGGTTATGAGGAATATGGCTTGATTCCTGCCATGCACCCTCATGCAGGCGGTTATATGGATTTCTTACCTGAAATAGAACGCTTGCTTGATGAAACTGACGAGACTATCTTAAAAATCTGTCCTGATACGGGGCATTGTATCTATGCAGGTTTTGACCCGCTTCCTTTCTTGCAAAAACATATGGGGCGTATCAGCTATGTGCATTTTAAGGATATTAACCCGCAAGTGAAAGCAAATGTGGTTGCTAATCAAATTGGTTTTTATGATGCGTGCGCGCAAGGGGTGTTTTGTAATTTAGGGCAAGGCGCGGTTGATTTTACGGCAGTTAAGAAACTATTAGATGATGTTGGTTTTTCAGGCTGGTGCACCATCGAACAAGATTGCGACCCCGCAGGCGATACCAGTCCGAAAGATGATGCGAAACTCAACCGCGACTATCTGGCATCGATAGGGTTTTAGTGTATCGCAGACACGCACGATGCTAGTATTAAGCACAGCGGTGGGGGGTATGGGGGGCGTCATCGCGAGCTGATTGGCGCACCGCCAGAATCAGCGAAGCGTATGTCGCAAAGCCCCCCATATAATAATGTGATGAGACACGCACCTCCGCTAATATTGAGTATGGCGAAACTTACACTTCCGCTAGTATTTGGTATGGCGGGGGGATTATCAAGGCATGCGCCTTAATGAATGTGAAACACAGCGGTGGGGGTATGGGGGGCGTCTTGGCAAGGCGGTTGTCCTACGGACATAACCGCCGAGAAGCCAAGTCGCAAAGCCCCCCATATTATAATGTATAAAGACACGCACGGTTTCAATATTGACGAATCTAACAACACGCACTGCCTTTGTGCACACACCCGATACTTACTCCCCCTCGTTTCCCCTGCCCATTATAATTTATTTTGGCAGGGGTCTAGAGTGCAAAGCACGGAGAGAGGGCAAAATGCGAGGGCTTGTATTTTTTGCAGGAATGACGAATTACTTATCCCGCAACTCATCTAGCAAGCGATAGGCTTCAGTATCTTTTAAAGCGTCATTAATTTGAATCGCATCCCATGCAGTGATACCATTATTATCTTTTGCTTTCACATCTGCACCTGCGTCAATAAGAGCAATAATAATATCAGAGTTTTGATTCACAAGAGCCGCAATCGTTAAAGCAGTCTCGCCATTTTTATCACGCGCTTCAATATCCGCGCCTACTTTAATTAATGCAGTAATAATTTCAGGGTTTTTATTTTGGATAATCGCAGATATTAAAACTGTCTGACCATTCTCATCACGTGCTTCAATATCCGAACCTGTTTTAATTAATACAGTAATAATTTCAGGATTTTGATTTCCAGTTGCAAGCATTAAAGCTGTTAAGCCCCTTTTATCACACGCATTCACATCCGCGCCTGCTTCAATCAACACTTTAATAATATCAGGATTCTGATTATTGATTGCTGCATGTAATAAAGCTGTATTACCATCTCTATCACGCGCTTCGATATTTTTACCTACTTCAATCAATGTTATAATCATTTCAGGGTTGTTATTATGAATAGCGGCAAACATTAAAGCTGTTACACCAATTTTATTACGTGCATTGACATCCGCACCTGCTTCAATAAGAGTAGTAATCATTTCAGGATTGTTATTTCGTTCACTCGCTAACATTAAAGCTGTCCCATCATCATCAGCACGTGCTTTAATATCTGCACCTGCTTTAATAAGCGTTTTGATAATTTCAATATTTTCTTGTCCAGTCGCTAACATTAAGGCTGTTCCACCATCTTCAGCACGTGCTTCAATATTCGCACCTGCTTTAATGAGTGTTGCAATAATATCAGGGTTTTTATTTTTCTCAGCCGCCAATATTAAAGCTGTTCCGCCCAATTTACTGCGTGCTTCAATATCAGCACCTGCTGCAATAAGTGCAGTAATAACATCAGGGTTTTGATTACTAGCCGCATACATTAAAGCTGTTCCATCAATTTTATTACGCGCATTTACATCAGAACCTGACTTAATTAATGTGGCGATAATATCAGAATTTTGATTAAATAAAGTAGCATTCATTAAAGCAGTGAAGCCTTCTTCATTGCTTGCATTCACATTCGCACCTTGTTTTATTTCGTGCTTTACATCATTAAGAGTAGCGTTTTGCCAAAATTCTTCACTTAAAAATGAATCATTATTAATTGGAGGTGGCTCATGATTATCCTCCATTGGCTTCTCATCAGATTTTTTATCTTTATTATTCAAGTAATACACAGCAGTAGCCACAATTGCACCAATTGCTAAAAAAACTTTTATACCCATCATTACCTCACTTTATGATTTTATATATTTACATGATTCTATCACAATCGGTTAGGCAATAACAAGGTATAATCAATACGGATTTATCATTTGCAACTCACTCCGTGCTTTATACCCTAGACCCCTGCTTCCGCAGGGGAAACGAGGGGGTAGGGGTGCGTAATACAACAGCGATGCATGTTGTTAGATTCGTCAACATTGGCATCGTGCGTGTCTCATCACGTTATTATATGGGGGGCTTTGCGGCATAGGTTTATCGCTAGAATAATGGCATAAGCCATTATTCGCTATTTAAGGGGGGCGCGATAGTGGCTTCTCGATGCGCGCTTGTCAAACTTATGTCCGTAGGACAGTTTGACAAGCAAACGCCTCTTGCCACTTGCCCCCCTTAACAACCCCCCGCTGTGCTTAATACTAGCAACGGAGTAAGTCTCGCCATACTTAATACAGAGGTAGAGGTGAGTTTCGGTTACGCAACACAAAAATCTTGCAAAATACCTTTATTTTATATAAAATAAAAACAATGGATAAGGAGATTGAGTGGAACGAGGAAAAATCTAAGTGGTTGCGAAACAAATATGGACGCAATGGTGTCGGTTTCGAAGAATGTGCGGCTTTAATAAAAGCAAAGCAGGCATTAGATGATATTAAGAACTTTAGTCCACGTTACCCGAAACAAAATTTGTTTGTGTTAGAAATTAAAAATTATGTTTATCTTGTTCCTTACGTTGAAACTGATAACAAGATTTTTCTTAAAACTCTCTATCCTAGTCGAAAATACACAGCAATTTATTTAAGAAAGGGCAAGCAATGAAAAAGGAAACTGAAACATTTGAACCATTTATTGATGGCTATTACGATGATGAGGAAAAAGAGCTTATTGAAGCGATAGAAAAAGCCGCAGGGCAAGAGGGTTATGTGCCACAAAGCATTATGACTCCCGAACGTATGGATATGTTAAGCAGAGCCGCCGCCCGTGCATTGGAGCGCAGAGGAAAGTAAATCACGAATCATTGAAATATAGCAAAACCGTGTGTGTCTTTACAGCGTATCACGGGTGATAAGCCGACACGGAAATAATCTGGTTTGCGTTATTGGTTGCGTTGGTTGTTCTAATGATGATAGAATAATATCAACCGCATTGAGGGTGATTTCCCGTATCGGCTGATGGATTGTTGTTAGCTTAAATTTGCCCCATTGCCCAATATTAATATCGTTAAAACCGATAAAACCAATATCATCTGGCACGTTATAGCCATGCTGAGTAACGGCATCAATCGCGCCCATGCAAATCAAATCATCGCCACAAAATACTGCGTCAATATCATTCACCGAATGGGTTTGTAGAAATTCCTGCATGGAGGTTTTGCCAGAATCATAACTATAATGCTGACAAAATGCCGTATATTTTAGCGACACATTATTGGCTTGCAATATTTCAGTAAAGCCTTTCAGCCTGCTAATGGTAGATGAGGCATGTTCAGGTCCGCCTAAAAACAGAATATCGCGATATTTTTTTGCCAGCAATGCTTTAGCCGCCAATCTGCCGCCCTGCACATTATCAGCCGATACGCTATTCACATCAGAATCATTATCATGATGGCTAAAGGCATGCACAATCGGGCAATCCATCTGTTGCAAACGTTTCACAAATGTTTCGGTAATCACCGAAGAAGCCACAATCACCGCATCAACATTATATTGGCGCAACATGCTGATGGTATCATCAATATCGGCATTATGGCTGTAATTATAGAGTAAAGGACGGAAACCGCGCTCTTGCAGTGTTTTGGTGAATAAATCAAAAACTTCTAAAAAAATTGGGTTAGAATAATTATCCGATATAAGCGCAATCAGTTTGGTGCGCTTGGTGATAAGACTGCTTGCCAGAAAGTTAGGCAAATAATTAAGTTCGCGCGCCGCATCTTGCACGCGTTTGCGCGTCTTGCTAGAAACGCTTGCGCCTTCGGTAAAGGTGCGCGATACTGCCGATGGCGAAACCCCTGCCAATTTTGCCACCTCTTTTAAGGTAATATTATTTTGATGTTTAAGCATGTTATTTTGAGTCATAATTTATTTATGAAACAATATATTACAATTTGCAATCGCTTGCAATTTACAATATGATTATTCATAATATATTTAATGATAGATGCGGATAAAATAACGATATAAAGGATTTATATAATGATTAATGTTGCCATATTAGGAATGGGAAGAATTGGCAAAACCCATGCTGATGCCATTAGAAATCTATCAGGTAAAAATCTGGTAGGCAAAAATACAGGGGTAAATCTTTACGCACTACATGACCCTTTCGCAACTGATATTCAGGCATTGGCACAAAAATATGATGCTAAAATGTTAGATTACAAAACAATTTTGCGCGATGATCACATCAAGGCGGTGCTGATATGCACGCCTACCAATCAACATGCCACACAAATTGAAGATTGTGTCGCGCATGGTAAGGCAGTTTTTTGTGAGAAACCGATTGATTTAGATATTGCGAGGGTTGAGGCCTGTTTGCAAAAAGTTGCTGACCATAAAGGTGTGTTAATGGTTGGTTTCAACCGCCGTTTTGACCCGCATTTTAACACGCTAAAACAGCAGTTGAAAGCAGGTGTTATCGGCAAGCCCGAATTGGTGCAAATCACATCGCGCGACCCAGCACCGCCCCCTATCAGCTATATCAAAAATTCTGGTGGGCTATTTAAGGATATGATGATTCACGATATTGATATGGCGCGTTTTTTATTAGATGAGGAGCTGGAAAATGTGCAGGCAATGGGCTCAAATTTAGTGGATAGTGCCATTGGTGATGCAGGCGATGTGGATACCGCAATCTTGCAGGCAAACACCAAATCTGGCGTTTTGATAAGCATCACAAATTCGCGCCGTGCGTGTTATGGTTATGACCAACGCATTGAGGTGCATGGCGAAAAAGGCATGTTATCTGTTGATAACATTCACGAACATCATGTTAAAACTGCTTTGAAAACTGGCTTTCAGCAAGCCCCTTATCAAAACTTCTTTATCGAACGCTATATGCAAGCCTATCAAAACGAAATCACTGTTTTTATTGAGGCAATTAACAACAATCAAGCACCATCACCCAATGGCAATGATGGCTTGGCATCGCTAAAAATCGCGCAACTTGCAACAGATTCGCTAGGTCTGAAAGTTACATAACGCCTTCATCTACAAAATCTAAATTTGCCAGCGCATTGCCGCCTGCCATCATATCTTGTAATTCTTCATAATTGGCTTTACCTTTGACCATCGTGCCCAATGTTTTGCCACGGTTAAGCACCGTAAACCTATCGCCCACCGCTAACGCATGGCGCACATTATGGGTGATAAACACCACGCCAATGTTATTTTGACGCACCTTATTAATGGTGGCAAGCACATTGCTGGTTTGCCTAACGCCTAACGCAGAAGTCGGCTCATCTAAAATCAATATTTTTGCACCAAAATAGACCGCACGGGCAATCGCAACTGTTTGCCTCTCCCCACCCGATAATGTGCCCACCGCTTGCGAAGCTTCACGCAAATGAATGCCCATTTTTGCCATTTCACTCATGGTTATTTTTGATGCTTTTTCGGTATCAAACAATCTTAACGGGCCGAATTTTTTAATCGGTTCGCGCCCCATCCAGAAATTACGCATCACCGACATCAGTGGTATCATCGCCAAATCTTGATAAACGGTGGCAATGCCAGCATCAATCGCATCGCGTGAGCCTGCAAAATTCATCTGCTTGCCTTCCATCATGATACCGCCTTTGGTGGGTTTATGAACCCCGCTCATGGTTTTGATAAAGGTGGATTTACCCGCGCCATTATCACCTAACAAGCAATGCACCTCACCGGGATATAAATCAAAGCTAACCCCTGCAAGGGCAACCACTGCGCCAAAATGTTTATGAATATCGTTTAATATAATTAAAGGTTCTTGTTTTCCCATTATTTTGCTCCTGTAATCATGCGTCTGATATAAGTATTTAAGATAACGGCTAATAACAATATCGTTCCTAAAAATACACGGAATAGCGAACTTTCCACATTGGCAAAGAATAAGCCCTGTTGCACAACGCCAAAGATTAATGCACCTAATGCCGCGCCGATCACCGAGCCATAGCCACCCGTGAGCAACGCACCGCCAATCACCACCGAGATAATCGCTTCAAATTCTTTTAACAAGCCCCTATCTGCGGCGGCCGAGCCAAATTCTATCACTTGGCAGGTGGCAAAAACTGTAGCACAAAATGCGCTGAACATAAACATTGAAATTTTAACACGGTCAACAGGCACACCCACATTGCGGGCGGCATTGGCATCACCGCCTGATGCAAAAATCCAATTGCCAAACCTTGTTTTTGTCAGCAGAAAATGTCCGAAAATAATCAAAATGATTGCCCATACAATCAGCATCGGCACGCCATCAATGATGGGCTGCCCCGCACGGCTGCCTTGCGAAAAGGTTTCAATCGCGCCAATATCGGCTAGCCAAACAAACACAGGTTGCAGAATTTTACCGCCAAATACTCCTGCCAACCAATCGCCTTCCGCTTTTTCGCGAATACCACCAATAATGGTTTTATTGGTGGTAACAATGGCAGTAAAAATGGTAAGCCCACGTAAAATATATAAAAAAGCCAATGTAACAATGAAAGAGGGCAAGCCCGTTTTCACCACAATATAGCCATTCAAACAGCCAATCGCCATACAGGTTGTGAAAGCA
>JAHZMA010000028.1 GCA_022599575.1 Alphaproteobacteria bacterium
GAAGTTATCCGCGATGCTTTCATCTTTGCCAAAAAAAGCGGTGCTGATATTACCACCCCGATTGCGCCAATGGACGACCCCGAAGAGATAGCGAATGAAAATGTGGTGAAAGCGGCAATGTTGCTAGAAGAAGGGCAACAATCAGCGCGCGCGCTTTATTTTTCGCGGGTGCCGATTCCGTTTCAAACGCCCACCTATTACCATCATGTTGGACTTTATGTGTTCACGCGCGATGCTTTGCAAAAATTCGTTGCCCTGCCGCAAACCGCGCTTGAGAAAACCGAACGGCTGGAACAATTACGCGCATTGCAGGCGGGCATGTCGATTGAGGGTTTCTTAACGCATCATATTCCGCTAGGTGTGGATACGATGCAGGATTTAGAAGCCATTCGCGCGATGATGAAGGCATAGGAAACACCGATGGCGCGAAAAAAAGTAGGATTTCAGGGCGTAGAAGGCGCTTATTCGCATCAGGCGGCAAAACAGATTTTCACCGATGCTGATTATCTGCCCTTTTTCAGCTTTGAAGATTTGCTAGATGCCACGCAAGCGAAACAGATTGATTATGCGGTGATACCGATTGAAAATTCAACTGGTGGTAGGGTGGCAGAGTTTCATCATTTGTTGCGCGATACTGATTTGCGGATTGTGCAGGAATTTTTCATGCCGATTAAGCATTTTTTATTGGCGAAAACAGGGGTTGCGACGGGTGATATTTCGCATGTATTATCGCATCCGCAGGCATTGGCGCAATGTAGAAATTTTTTACGGCAGGCAAAATTATCATCGATGGCACATGTGGATACGGCGGGCTCAGCCAAAGAGATTAGCGCGGATTCGGGCGCGGATAATAGGGCGGCAGTGGCATCATCGCTGGCGGCTGAAATTTATGGCTTGGATATAGTGGCAGAACATATTCAGGATAATCATGATAACACCACGCGTTTTTTGGTGATGACACGGCAAGAAATGGCGGAGATTCCTGCATTAACCGATGTTGATACTGGTGTTGATACGGGCAATCAATATATCACCAGTATGGTGTATCAGTTGCGGTCGGTGCCAGCGGCACTTTATAAAACATTGGGCGGTTTTGCCAGTGCGGGCATTAATTTGATTAAGCTGGAAAGCTATATCCCGATGGGTGATGGTGGCGATGCATGGTTTTATGTT
The DNA here is from genome assembly GCA_022599575.1 of Alphaproteobacteria bacterium. Taxonomy (GTDB): domain Bacteria; phylum Pseudomonadota; class Alphaproteobacteria; order JABAAW01; family JAHZMA01; genus JAHZMA01. The sequence goes on from JAHZMA010000028.1 coordinate 1,174, forward strand.
GAAAGCCTTAGCCACCCCGATGCACCATTGATGAAAGAGGCCTTGCACGAATTACAATTTTACACGCATGAATTGCGGATATTAGGGGTGTATCAGGCTTCGGACTGGCGGGGGTGAGGAACGCACGCCATCGCTAATATTGAGCAATCTAACGACACGCACGATTTCAGTATTAAGTATGGCGGTAGGGGGTATGGGGGGCGTCTTGGCAAGGCGGGTGTCCTACGGACAAACCCGCCGAGAAGCCAAGTCGCAAAGCCCCCCATATTATAATGTATTGAGACACGCACCCCCCTTGATACCATAAACGTCGTATAGGCAAGGGTGCAACTATCTTTATTGACACATATATAAATCTTGGCTAATGTAGCGTTTATCAGGTGGCAATCAAGCCATTTGATAAACGAAAGGAAGTTGATATGGTTATATCATTTTTCTTTCGCTACAAGAAGAAAAGGATAGCCTTTAAATTGACTATCCGATTCTAGCGAACGGTGCTATTAGGTTTAACCGCCTGATAGCACTGTTCCATCATTATAGCAGAAATATTCATAGCTGCAATATTAAAAATGAAAATGAATTGCGGATTGTCTATTCTGACTCGTATTGTACTCCCCCAACACACGCCACCACTAATATTGAGTCTTGCTCGATTGCCCCCATATTATAATGTGTAAGCTATGCCTATTTGCTTTAATATCTTGGCGAAATCTTGCAAAACATTTTTGTTGTCTCTTAATTCTACAAAATAAATGCCAAGATGGTTTAGTTGGTTTTTATTTTGCACGCTCAAGGTATCAGCAATCAATATATCGCTATCTCTTGCAATCACAGCATCAGCACTTTCGGGATTGCCTCTGCCCATCAGTTTTACTTCTATCCGATAAATTTTATCGCCTTTCAATAACTTAAAATCAGTTTCTCTATCAACATTTTTTGATTTATCTTTTTTGAATATAGATGAATCTATATGTTCATCTGCAATATGACACATCTTGCATAATTTTACCAATAACGGCTTTTCAACTTGCTTACCGATACTGCTCCACGCACCGCCCCTTATCGCAATTTTTTTTGTTGCTAGTGCATTGATAACAATCAAACTTTCAGCAAGATTAAGTTCCACATTTACTTTATTATATGATACCTTAATCGCAATGGCGACATTTGAATCACCCTCTTTTTCTAATGATGAAATTAAATCAGCCACATAATCAAAATTTCTATTTGCGGCATCAATCACAATTTCTTTTGTTGCAGAACCATAAATATTGGTAATCGTTTTTTTGTTTGTCCCTGAAAAAATAGCAGTTTCATCGCTTGTGAAATTTTCATTTTGCAAAAAATATTTTTTATACCAATCTAAATCTATTGATTTATCTTCAATTTTTGCTTGAGCGATTTTCTTGAAAAAATCTATTGCCCAATCCATAAAATCTGCACTGATTGCATTAATAATCTCTTCCCTGTAATCATC
>JAHZMA010000029.1 GCA_022599575.1 Alphaproteobacteria bacterium
AAACAGGGCGCAAACTTTCGAATTGGTCAATATGGTAACAATAAGGTTCTGAATAACCACCATTTGGTCTGCCATTTTCGTCTTTCTTCAACCACATCATTTCTGGTTCAACACCACTACGCAAATGCCAGCCATGCTTCTTTTGAAAGTCATCATGAATACGGCGTAAATTTCCGCGCCCGTCAGATGTTAAAAATGCACCTGGATTTTCACGCTCTTCGCGATTACGGAACAAAGTGCACCATACACGTGCCACGCGTTTATCCCACGGCAATTGACAGAATGTATCCACTTCAGGAACACCCACCAATTCAGCCGCTTCAGGACCATAACCAATATAATCGCCATGACGATTTTGGAACAGATTAACCGTAGCACCATATACCAATTGGAATCCTTTAGAAGAAATCGATTCCCAATGGTCGGCAGGAATGCCTTTACCGCAAATTCTGCCAGTGATTGATACGAATTGAAGATATAAATATTCAATCCCTAAATCATCTATCATTTTACGCACCTCTTTTACTTGGTCGGCACGTCCCTTTGCATCTACGAAACTTTCAATATCTGTCATTACTTACTCCTCTTCTCACTATTGTTTACTTGATTTATTGTTTAACTCCACGGATATGGGCTGTTAGAGACAGGATGTAAATCACCTGTTTCAAAACGTGCCATACGGAATGGTTCTAGCAATTCCTGCGATTTTCCCATCACCTCTTCGGCAACAAGATGACCAACGCCTAACATTTTATAGCCATGGTTACTATCTGCAATAACATAGGCATTATCGCAAAATTTGTCAAAAACTGGGAATGAATCAGGCGTAAAACAGCCAACCCCACCCGATTTTTCTTTATGATATTTTGGCATCATGCCCTGAAATCTTTTTTGGCAATGCGCCAAAGCCGATACCCACATCACCGCAAAATCTGGTGATGCAATAAATTCTGGCGAAGCGGGACCGTAAGGATCTATGCGTAGCTCATCAACTGGCGTTTCAACCTTATAGGGCATTGCACCGCCTTGAATGCCGTTAAAATGCCAATCAGGCTTGTAATAAATACCCCACATTTCATCGCTGACCAAACTGCCATCAACATCACTGATGAGTGGCGCATCGGTATCAACATGAATCACGGGTGGAATGCCACCATCATTGGTTTGCATTATATTGGGGTCAACATTCAGCACGCCTTCTTCTAACTGCCAATAGCGCCACATATCAATATTATTGTGAAAACTACCATCTTTGGCTTTTATCCGAATTTGTTTCGGCAAATCTAGCATATCCCAAAAATCGCGCACCCAAGGGCCTGCACCAATAATCACTTGTTCGCAATCAATCACGCCCTTGTCGGTTTCAACTGATTTAACGGCATTTGACATGCTATCTTTAATAAATCCCGTAACCGTAACACCGCTGGTAATCTTCACACCTAAATCTTCACATTTCTTGGCAAGACCATATATTGATTTGGTATTATTGGCAAAGCCACCACGTTTTTCATGCAACACGCTGGTGATATTTTGCGCCTGCCAATCATCAAAAATACCACGCATATAAGTCATGCAATCAGCTTGCCCTTCTATCAGCGCACTTTCATAGCCAATTTCTTGTTGTTCGCGATGAATCTGGATAATATCTTGATGCATTGATTCGCTGGAAATTTGCATATAACCAACTGAATGATAAGAAAATGCTTCTGGGTCGCTTTCCCACACATCAACCGAATGTGCCATTAAACGGCGCATCGCAGGTTGAAAATAATTATTTCGCACAACACCGCATGCGATGCCAGTGGCACCTGCACCAATGCCGCCTTTATCTAAAACGATGATATTATCGCCAACAGATTGTCCTTTTTCTGTCATCATTTGGGCTAAACGCCACGCTGTGGATAAACCATGTATGCCAGCACCGATGATAACATATTGCGCTCGATTTTGCATGAGACTTCCTCGATCATATAAGTTTTTCAACTATTTCAAAACTAGCATAATATAAATTATCTGTCAACAAACATACACCAAAAAAAACCAATTCGTTTATTATTAGCATAAAAACACGTAAAATAGCAAAAAATTCTTCAAATTGGTATAATTTTGGTGTATAGTCATCACTCATAAATATTAATTTGAAATATGAGGATATGGCATCAAAATTATACACACATGCAATCATCGCTGATTTATCTCAAAAAATTGAAGCGGGCGCATTGCGTCATGGCATGCGGTTAGAATCTGAACGGGAATTGGCATTACAATACAAGGTATCACGTGGCACCATACGCAGTGCTTTGCAGAAATTAGAGAATCTGAATTATGTGACCATCGCGCCTAATAGTGGCACTTATGTGTGTTATGAAACAAATCTTGAAATTATGCCAAATGTTATTCGCACCGCTAGCCCGATTGAGCTGATAGATGCGCGAATCGCGATGGAACCGCATATTTGCCGTTTGGCAACGATAAATGCCAAATCGGAACAGCATGATGAATTGAAATGCTTGCTTGAGCTGATGGATAAAAGCCATGATGATAGCGAAGCATTTTCACAATATGATGCCGAATTTCACAGTTTGCTTGCCAGCATGACGCACAATAATCTGATTATCTGGTTTATTCAACTGGCGAATATGGTGCGGATCCAAGAACAATGGCAAAATTTACGGCATAATTCCTTAAACCCAGAATCTATTAAAGCCTATAATCAACAACATCGCGATATTGTAACGGCAATCTTAAATCGTGACCCTGAACAAGCGGCAAATAATATGCGCGCCCATTTATATAGTGCGCGTTCGTCTTTGACGGGGTAGGGTAAAACACGTCATTCCCGCGCAAGCGGAAATCTTTGGCAGTGAGGCGCAATAGGGCAATGGGCGTTATTTCTTTTTTGATAGATATGTTTCCTTCATATCTTTCAGCCGATAGAATATATTGGCAAATGGCAAAAACCAGCCCCTATGCCAATGCCAACTAAAACTGCCCAAATAATAAGTAGGCTTTGGCAAGGGGCTTTGCGAAAACGCGCTATTGCCCTCAGCCTTGCCGATAATTTGCAACGCCAATTTATGCCCCAAATAGGGTGCCATTGTGTTGCCATTGCCCGAATAGCCCATCGCATACCAGACCCCATGATGCTTGCCAATATGCGGGGTGGCATCAAACGAAAATCCAGTTAACCCGCGCCAATGGTGGGTGAGGTTTAATTGATTGCCATGCGCTATATCAGGAAAAATTTCGGTAATAAATTTGCGTAAAATATTGTTAATCACATTGGCGGGGCGGTTGGTAAAGGCGGCACGTGCGCCAAAAATAAGATGCGATTTATCGGGCGATAGGCGGTAATAGCAATGTTTTGCGCGTGTTTCCACAATGGAATGACCGCTTGGTATCATTTGTGCTGCTGAATATTGCCCGATATTTTTTAAGGCAACAATGAAGCTTGGGATAGATAAAATCCGCTGGCGTAAAAATTGACTTTGCTTGCATCCGCTATGATGGTGCGTGTAGCCATTTGTTGCCATCACCATATGATTGCAATTAATGCGATGAAAATTATCGCCATCAATCACCATACTCACATAAGATTTTTTACCCTGATGGTCAGCATTCAAAAATATCGCTTGGGTGGCAATATCAACGCCTAATTTAATGGCGGTGTGGTAAAGCCCATGCATATATTTCATCGGATTAAAACTGCAATGTTGATGAAAAATAATACCGCCATGATACATATCGCTGGTGATAATATCGCGCACATCTTGCCGTCTTACCATGCTATATTCTAAACCTAGCCAATCATTAATGTTGCTGAAAGATTCAGCAGTTTGCTGATATTCATGCGGCTGATAAAAACCACGAAACCGCCCATTATTGCTAAAATCGCAATCGATATTATTATCTTTGATGGTTTGTTTCAGGTGCGCCAGTGACTCATGATGCGCTTCCATCATCATTGCTGTTGCGGTATCCGCGCCATAGATTTTCGCCATATCGCCATAAGATAACCGATGCCCGCCACCAACCATACCAGCATTGCGCCCAGATGCGCCCCAGCCAATAGAATGCTGATCTAGCACAAGCACGGCATAATCATGTTTGGCTAATGTGATGGCAGTGCTTAATCCTGTTAGCCCTGCACCAACAATCACCGCATCGTAATGGGGGCGAATTTGGGCAATTTTACTTTTCAGCGGAAAGCCTGCATCACCCCACCAATAGGGGTGAGCAAGACCATCATTGTTATGCGCCTTATCCACCTCCATATTTTTATCCTTATATTATATCTTAATTTTTAAGATATTCCTCTAAACTATCATCAAGCGCATCTTTCCAAGGCGTATGATGAATCGGTGCCATTGTGCGCGTCATCGGAGACATATATTGATTATCGCGGAAAGTCATAATATTTTGCTTCTTATGTTTTTTCCACTGGAAGAAAGCCTCGTTCGCAGCATCAACATCAAATGATGGATAATCAGTAAGCGCAATCAATTCTTTGACATAATCGCCCTGATAGCGAATCGCGGCATAATCATCTTCTACCGCATCTTCATTTGCCACACGGGTTTCAACATCTTTTATCAGCACTGCTTTATCGGTTGGCACGGCAATTTTACCCATAATCACATCGCGCACATACCATGCTTGAGCATCAAACATATTGAATGTGTACCATTGGTCTTGCATACCCAAATAAAATAATTTAGGATTATGCACCCAAACAACGCCCATATATAAATCGGCTGTTGCCAAACGGTTAGCGGTTTTTAAGCGCAAATCATCGCCTAAAAATGGAAAACTATGCTTATAGCCCGTGCATAAAATAATTGCATCAACGGCTTTTTGCGTACCATCTTTGAAATAGGCAATATCGCCTTCAACACGCAGTAAGGCGGGCACTTCTTGCCAATTATCAGGCCAGGCATAGCCCATTGGTGCAGTGCGATGCGCCACTGTAACCGATTTACAGCCATATTTCCAACATTGCGAACCAATATCTTCGGCAGAATAGCTGGTGCCAAGAATTAGAATATCTTTATCTTTGAATTCTAGCGCGTCACGAAAATCATGGGCATGCAAGATGCGACCGTTAAAACTATCAAAACCC
>JAHZMA010000030.1 GCA_022599575.1 Alphaproteobacteria bacterium
TATCTTGCTTTTGTAAAAACAGCACAAAATCGGGTTGAAAGCCTTTTCCATTATCAAAATTATATAGCGTAAAATGCCTTTCATTACGAATAAGCCACGCCTTTTCTATATCTGCTTGTGTTGGCAAAAAACCTTCAATCGTCTTAACCAATGCTTCTTCTTCGCTTGTGCCTGAAAAGTTAGTTTGTGCAAAATGTTCGGCACTATTGCCATCATATTCGGTAATATTTTTACTAATCGTGATTTTCTTATTCTTAAATATTGTTTTAATTGCCTGCGCTTCAAATTCACCACCCTTATACTCGCTTACCATTAACTCTTTTTGTAATTTATCAAGCACTGCAATCACGCCTTGCAATTTATCATTAGCGGTTGGCTGATTTCTGCCTTTCTTATCATAAGCAAAAGTGATGCTTACATCGTGACAGCGCACATATATATCACGCATTGATTTTATGCCAAGTAAAATGCCTAATTTATCAAAACGATAAAATTCATTTTTGCTTAAGGCTTTATAAAAAATCGAATAAGGTATGTCGCGAATTTGCTTTGTAGCAATAGGATTAAACTGCGTTAATTCTATATTTTCGGTAATGTCGCGTTCTTCAATTTTGGTAAAAATATTCACTTGTGTGTTTAGTTTTTCGGGTGCAGGTTGCGGAATATACATATCGGCAAACATATCTTGCGTTATTTTACCATCACGCAAATATTTTTGCAATGTATCGCGCCTGTGCAATCGATTATTCACAAAAATATAACCTTTGCTGTAAATATCGGATTGCTTAAACTCATCTTTCAAATCAAGCGATATTTCCTTTAAACCAGTTTCTGTGATTAAGCCATCCGCTTCAAGCTGTTTATTAAGCGCAGTGATAAATTCTGAATCGTCTTTTGTGTGATAATGCAATGTTTCCAAAAAGCGCAAATCATGTTCAGAATCTTTCGCATATTTTCTGATAAAGTAATTTTCATCATGGGGATTGGTTGAAAATGGATAATAACGCGCCCCACGCCCGATTAATTGTGCTTCTTGCGTGGGTTTCGTTTTAGCTTTGGTTTCAAATAATTTAACAATATCGAATAGATTTAATACATCCCAGCCCTCATTTAGCTTATTGACTGCAAAAATCACTCTTATCGGATTCTTTCTATCTTCCAGACTATTCAGCTGTATTTGCATGGCTTCTTTTTCTTTATCATCATTCACATTGATAATGCATCGGGCGGTAAATTCACGCTTTAATATAGTGGCAATTTGATTGGGCTGTTTTGCTTGCCAAAAGCTGAGCATTCTATCAATTAGCGCGGATGCACGGTTATTGCCATCACCAATATTCTGCAAGGCTTGTGTAATATCATCAGCCTCTAATTCATCAAGCATGGTAATAAATTGTTGCTGATTGGTTTTGGATTCCTCAATTTTGGCTGATTTAAATAAAATCACGGGTTTTAGGGTGATATTATGCAATGATGCTATTTCTTTGCGAAACTGATTCACCAGCAAAGCCAGTAGCATTCTATCGCGGTTATCGCGCCTATTAATCAGCACCGAGATAATTTTGGAATAACCCGCATTGCAAAATTCGGCAAGCGCATATTTATAAAGCAATTTATCATGATATTTTTCGGCAATATTTGGCTTATCAAGGCTAGCGGTTGCGGTTAGCTCTAATAGCACATTATCAGCATTGCCTTTGAATATCCGCTCAACCGTGTTTTCCCATGATTTTTCTAATTGAAGCTCTTGTTGCTTGCTTTGGGTTTGCAAATGATGCGCTTCATCGCCTAGCAATACCAGTTTATGATTTTGCAAATCATCGAATGTAACGGCATTTTCGCGTGGTTTATCTAATGTTGTATGCAAGCCTTGTATGGTGGTAAACATGATATTCAGGCTATCGGGGTTTGCCTCGTCTAAATTTTCTATCGGGTTAATTTCAATATGCGCGCTATCTAGCGTGATATTATCGGCAAACAGATATTTTGAATTGCTAGAATCTGAAAAATTGGCTTCTGTTTTTTTTAAAATGGTCGTGGCATTGACGAAAAAGATAAAATTACGATAGCCTTTTTTATATAAATAAAGCATCAGCCCTGCCATCAGCAAAGTTTTACCCGCCCCCGTTGCCATTTCAAATAAAGCGTGATTGGTGATCTTATTTGGCTCTTGTTCATAAAAATAAATGAAACGCTTTAATGCCCGTTCCTGATATTCGCGAAGCGGATATTTTAACGCCTCGATAATATCAGCAGGAATCTCAATTTGCCATAAGGGTGATGCTTCTAACGCATCATATGCTTCATGTCGTGCTTGCATTTTTCTTATCACTTCTTATCGTAAAAATTTTCACTGATGGCTATAACGTCATCGCTACTCTTAAAGTCTTCGTCGGTGCGTTCCGAATAATTAACATAGAGCTGGTTTTTATCTAGCATTTTGATTAATATTTGCTTTTGTTCATCAGCGGTTAATTGTTTAAATCCTTGTTCGCTATCGTAATTTTCTTGAAGCTTTAACTCATCATCACTTTTAAAATTATATTGGATAGAATGTGTTTGCAAGATTTTCGCGCGGATTTTTAGCAGGGTTTCGGAATCATCGGTTTTGTGAATGGCATCGATAAATGTTTGATTAAGCGGGGCTAATTCGGCATAGATGAATTGATTATTAGTTTCATTAAAATTAATTTCTGTTGCATTATTTTGTATCACTTTTTGAATACGGGCTTTGGTAGCATCTTCAATATAATCCATTTGTTCACATAAAATGAATTGCCGATTGCCACCATCTTGCTTGTTCAATTCCAAAACCGCATGAGCGGTTGTGCCAGAACCTGCA
>JAHZMA010000031.1 GCA_022599575.1 Alphaproteobacteria bacterium
AAATCATTAGCATTTTTAATCGCATCTATCTCAACCAATGCTGCTGCTGATTGCAATGTTTCGGCTTCCATTATATTTAATAATTGCTGATTAAGATAGGTGCCAGTCATTAACAGCGATGTGCCATGATAGTCATCACCGATATTTTGCAGGGGCAGAAGCATTTTGACAGTGCCACTATTAACAAAACTGATTTTTTCAATCGCACTCTTACTCAGTGGTTTATCCCAATCAAATTGCGAGACAAATTCACGTGAGATTGTCTCATAATTGAAAAAAACTTTTTGCAATTCTTTTAGCAATTCTGCGCTATCTTTGGTTTTTGAATAATGTTCGGGTTTAATCAAAATCCGTTCAATATGGGTATGCTCATTATCGGGTTTTTTGGGCTTTTTGGGGTCAAAAAGATAAGTGCCTAAAACCATGTTTTTTGTTAATGTTATGCTACTTTTCCCTTTAGGAAGCGCTTGTTGCAAATGGCGCAATGTGGTGAATAAAGCACCATTATCTTCGTTAAATTCCATGAATCTAATATCAAATTCTTTTACTTTTTCAGTTCCTTTATACAGAACTGGTTGCACATCAATAAGCTTTGCAATGGTGGGTTTAATTTTGGGGTCTGGCAGATATTTAACAATTCCATCATGCCAGTTACCCGTATAATCAACCCCTTCATGCACACGGTAACCAAAGCCTTTAATATCTTCGGGGATACCATTGCTATATTTATTCGCCTTAACATTTTTGATGAACGCATTAATTGCGTCTTTCTTTGGATCTTTAGCAACGCGCAATTCCATATATTCACTAGTATTATAGATTTCAACCTGCTTGCCATTTTTGCTTAAATACGGAACTTTTATCCTAGTTCTCTCTGCTTTGGAAGCATGCTCATTTTTGATTTGCTTCATCATTTTTTCAATGATAGCAATGGTTTTGGAGTCAATTAATTCTTTAATCTGCCCCGCACTGCGATGAATATCAGGATAGCGTGATAGCGCCTTATCAATTTGTGTGCGCGTAGATGGTGGCATATCAAGCTGTAGATGGGTGAAATAGAAATTTAAGTAAATCGCTTCCATCAATTTAAGCGATTGATTGCTGGCAGTCTTTTTCAAGATTTCTTGCGCTTTAGCGTTGTTAGCAAATTTTTTCTTTAAGTTTTGTTCTATTTCGCGATTTTTCAAATAGGCTTGGGTGTGTTTGGGGATGGTATCAAGCTTGCCACGCCCTTTAAATTCATTATATATTAAATTAAGAGTTTTAATATCAGCCAGATAGGGTTTTTTCTTTCCCTGTTCTATTTCAATTAACACATCCTTATAGCTATATAATTGCGACTTCACAGATTGTGGCGCAGCAAGTTCGCTGACAGTTTGAAGATATTTGTCAATACCATTTTTAATGACGTCATTATGGAGGGTTTGCAACAATTCTCTGGTTTTTGTTGGCATCTGTTGAATATTGCGCTTATCCTTAAAAGCATCAAAAAGAACATTGGCGATATTTTTGTTAACCAAAGGATTCTCTTTGCCCTTTTCTATCGCCTGCAAATTCTTGATATTCTCAGAGCTAAAAGTAAATTTCTTGCCAATATGTGTGGTTAAATTGTTGAAAGCGTTATCAGGCAGTGAAGAAAGCTTGCCCGCTCTATCTAGCTTTTTGATGAGCTCGTTACGGTAATGCGAATTTTGCCCAATCTGATAAGATGATTGATATTGCGCCATCATCAATTCAGCGATTTCTTCAGAGGTAAGAGAAACAGAGCTAACAGCCGTGAGTAGCTTCTTGAACTCGGCTTGGTTGCACGAATTTTATATCAAGGGGGGTGCGACTTCACTTCTCGGTGGGCAAGGCAGAAGCCGCCCACCTTGTGAAGACCCCCTTGATAATCCCCCGCCATACTCAATATTAGCGGATAGGTTCTCACTTTCGGCGATTGATTTAGAAATTTGAGAATTTCCTCTTCTTTAGCGGATAGATTTTCGCCTTTAGCGAACAGGGTTATCAGCATATCGCATGCCTGCTTATCGGTGATATTCGGCGCGCTTCTGTTAATTTGCTGATAAGCCTCTTTCGCGATATTGGGTGAGACATGTTGCCGTTTGGCGATTTTTGTGCAACAATCACATACCTTTTGTTTGTTGTTGCCAGATAATTTTTGGGCTAAGAGTTGTTCAGTGCTCATGGTAGGTTGCTCCTATATAAGATGCCCGCTCGCAAGTTGGGCATGGGGTTATGCTATCCGCAAACGTAAGAATGCGGAATCAAATATGTTCAAGTTTTGTGGGTGCCATTCGGTTCGGATCAGAGGAGTCGCAATGGTCTTATCTTATATATGTACCATAAGTTTATATACATTGCAAGAACAATTTGAATAAAAATAGACATGCTGTGGATAACTATTAATTTGTTCTTTTTTAGAGTGTCTGTTCTAGTGGCTATGGTCTCTGTGTGAGGAAGAGGGCAGCAGGCGTTATCGCGCCAGTGCTATTTCAAAATTGGTAGATTATCGCGGAAGTCTTTGATGGTGATATCCGCGCCTTGTGTGATGAGGAAATCATAGACAGCTTTGTTCTTTGCTAAGCCTGCGATATGTAACGGTGTGCGCCCCATCGCATCGCGCATATTG
>JAHZMA010000032.1 GCA_022599575.1 Alphaproteobacteria bacterium
CAACCATATTGATGATGCTTTGATGCTAGAATTATCAAAAGTTAAAAATATCGCCAAACCGACTGAAAGCCTGTTGGTTGCCGATGCGATGACGGGGCAAGATGCCGTTAATATCGCGCAAAATTTTGATAAGCAAATCAGTATCACGGGCATTATCCTCACCCGTATGGATGGCGATGCGCGTGGTGGTGCGGCGCTTTCTATGCACCATGTGACGGGCAAGCCGATTAAATTTATCGGTGTTGGCGAAAAAGCAGACGCACTGGAATTATTTCAGCCCGAACGGATTGCGGGGCGCATATTAGGGCAAGGCGATATTGTCTCGCTGGTAGAAAAAGCGCAGGAACAATCAGACGAAGACGAGAATCAAAAACTCGCGAAAAAAATTGCCAAAGGTAAATTCGATATGAATGACCTTTCCACGCAATTACAGCAAATGAGCAAAATGGGCGGTTTAAGCAAAATTATGGATATGCTACCGGGCGCGATGAATAAAATGCCTGTCAAGAAGCTAGATGATACGCTGATTAAAAGGCAAGTGGCGATTATTAGCTCGATGACCAAAAAAGAACGGCGCAAGCCCGACCTTATCCATGCCTCGCGTAAAAAGCGTATTGCGGCAGGTTCTGGCACATCAGTGCAAGAGGTGAATAAATTGATGAAACAATTTCTCACCATGTCAAAAATGATGAAACGCGTTGCAGGTGGCAAAATACCGCCCGATGTGATGCGGATGTTATCTTCAACCGGTGGCGGTATGCCACCAAAATTCTAAGTAAAAAGGAACAATTAAAATGGCAGTAAAAATTCGTTTATCGCGTGCAGGCTCTAAAAAGCGCCCTTATTATCATATCGTGATTGCTGATGCGCGTGCGCCACGTGATGGGCGTTATATCGAGCGCGTTGGCAGCTATAATCCAATGTTAGCGAAGGATAATCCCGAACGCGTTAAGCTAACGGGCGAACGCATCACCCATTGGGTTAAAATGGGAGCAAAACCAACCGACCGCGTGCAACGTTTTTTAGGTGATGCAAAACTTTACGAAAAATTTGTGCCAAACAAGCAGACCAAGAAACATCTGCCGGGTGCAAAAGCAATAGAACGCATGGAAGAAGCAGAAAAAGCCAAGCAAGAAGAAGCAGAAGCCAAAAAACAAGAAGCTGAAGCGGCAAAACAAGCTAAAGAAGCTCCTATTGTTGAAACGCCAGTAGAAGAAGCACCAGCTGAAGCGGCGAAAGTAGAGGAATCCCCTGCTGAAAATCCTGTTGCTGAAGCTCCTGCTGAAGAGGCAAAAGCGGAAGAAACACCAGCGGAAGAAGCACCAAAAGAATAATATGGTTCAGACAAAAGTTGGCATCATCACACGGGCGGCAGGAATTAAAGGCGATATTTGGCTGAAAAGTCTTATCTTGCCCCCTGAAAATATCACCCGTTTGATGCCACTTTCCGATGAGACTGGCACAAGGCAGTTTGATTTTATCTTGCGCTACAGCAAAAAAAGCCTGTTGCGCTGTGGCGAGCAAACCATCATTGACCGCAACCAAGCCGAAGCGTTGGCAGGCACATTTCTATATGCCGATGCCGATAAATTGCTTGAAGCTGAAGAACAAAATGATGCTGATAGCAATTATCAAGGCTTTAGCGTTACGCGTGCTGATGGCACAATGGCAGGCACAGTGCATAAAATCGTCAATTACGGCGCAAGCGATATTTTGCAATGCGTTACCGCCGATGCTACTGGTAACATGGAATATATGATTCCGCTGATTGATGATTTTATTGCTAGCGTCAACAAAGATGATAAGTCGATTCACTTGCAGCCAACTTCTGATATATTTTTTGAGTTATGAGCCAAGAAAATGAATCAGGCAAAATTACACGCGACTATTTTCACTCTATTCCCTGAAATGTTTCCCGGCACATTAGGCACGGCGATTCATGGGCGCGCGCTTGCCAATAAGATTTGGAATTATAACATTGTTAATTTGCGCGATTTTTCCAATCGGCATGATGGCCGCGTTGACGACCGCCCCTATGGCGGTGGCGCAGGCATGGTGATTCGCCCCGATGTGATTGATGATGCCCTCACCCAACATGTGCCAGCATCAGCCCCTGAAACAGCATCATTGCCGACTATCATTTATTTCAGTGCCAGTGGCACACAATTTAATGCTGAAATGGCACAAACTTACGCGCAATATCAGCATCTTTATTTGATTGCAGGGCGTTATGAAGGCATTGACCAGCGCGTGATTGAAAAATGGCAAATGCGTGAAATTTGTATTGGCCCTTATGTTTTATCGGGTGGGGAATTGCCCGTGCAGGTATTTTTAGATGCGGTGTTACGCTTTGTGCCTGATGTGTTAGGCAATCCAGAATCGCTAGATGAGGAGAGTTTCTCGGATAATTTTACCGGTGAATATCCGCATTATACGCGTCCACAAATATGGCAAAACCGCGCTGTGCCTGATGTTTTGGTCAATGGCAACCATCAAAAAATCACCGAATGGCGCAAAAATAATAGCAAGAAGTAAGCATGATAGCGTAAAAAAATAAGTGCAATCGCAAGATTGATGCGGTCGGAATATTGAAATTATTGCCACAACTCATCTTTGTAAAAATATAAATAATGATTTGCTTTTCAAGCATCATATTGTATATCTACTTAAAATTGATTTAATTGGAGATAACTAATGGGCTTCTTTAATAAAAATACTGGTATTCAGTTTGTTACAACAGCGAATATGAATCATTATATTCAGGAAGAGTTTAGAAAAGCAAAAAAATTTATTTTGATACTATCACCCTATATTCAATTAAATGAAAAAATTTCTTATATATTGGCTGAACAGATAAAAAAAGGTGTAAAGGTAACAATTATTTATCGAGAAAATGAAAATAATTATCCCATTGATATCGAATGCGACATTGTTAATCGCCCTACCTTACATGCCAAATGTTATATAACCGAAAATATGGCTTTGGTTGCAAGTTTAAATCTTTATGAATATAGCCAAAAAAATAATGATGAAATGGGTTTTATTGTTTTTAAAGAACAAGAAAAAGCAATTTATGCAGAGATATTTGAAGAAGCAAAAAGGTTGCAGGATAATAAAAATTCAACATCTGACGGCAATAAATACTCACTTACTAAAGGACAAAATTATCCGTTAGACCACTTAAATACGATTTTTGATTTTAACTACAAAAAACCATCAGGGATAAAGTTATGTGAAAAACATAATTGTATTGTTTTGTTTTCCAATAAATATTCATCATATGATAATGAGAAAAAATCTGATGTTATTTTATATGAGGGGCAAAATACAGGAAGCGATGAACAAAAATTAATTTACGGTAACAAAGAATTACATGATGCATATCATGTTTCACCAAAAGATATTTTATATTTCTATAATTATGACTATCAAGGTCTTATGCAATTTGCAAAAAAACCCTATCAAAAAGATGGTAAGTGGCTATTTCCTATTAAAAAGCAATAGCAAATACACCTCCGCTCACCTTGTCCCCCCTCTTGATAATCCCCCACTATACTCAATATTAGAATCGTGCGTATTCAGACTACCCGACACAAAGATGTGGCAATCTCCGATTGTCATCAGCATCTCATTCGCAAGGCGTAATTCGGTGGCTTCGCATTAAAATCATCACATACCTTACAATTACGCCTTGACAAGCGTGTTGTTACCCATTATAAATAGCGCGTCTGATTGATAAATTGGGCATGTTGTTATGTTTAAAAATCATTGTAAATAAAGTTAATTAAAATGAAAAACGCAATCATTCAATCCATTGAGAACGATTATATTAAAAAAGAAATTCCTGAATTTTCACCGGGCGATAATGTTCGGGTGATGGTGAAAATCGTTGAGGGCACTAATTCGCGCGTGCAAAGCTATGAAGGTGTGTGTATTGCGCGCAAAAATGCTGGAGTCGGCAGTAGCTTTACGGTGCGTAAAATTTCTTATGGCGAAGGGGTTGAACGTATTTTTCCACTCCATAGCCCAATGATTGATTCCATCATATTGGTGCGGCGTGGCAAAGTGCGGCGTGCTAAACTTTATTATTTACGCGATTTACGTGGCAAAGCAGCCCGCATTGTAGAAAAAGTTGTGCGTAATCCCGCCGATGAAGCTGCCAAAAAAGTAGCAAGAAATGCCAAAAAAGCAGAGAAAAATGCTAAAAAAGCAGAAAAAGCTGCTAAGGCGAAACCATCGAAAACCCCCAGTGACACTAAAGAATAATGGCACAGACATTATTTGATAAAATCTGGCAAAACCACCTTATCCATACCCAAACCGATGGCACAGCGATTCTGTATATCGACCGCCATTTGGTGCATGAAGTTACCTCACCACAAGCATTCGAAGGCTTACGCAAAAGCGGACGTAAATTGCGTCGCCCCGAAGCCACTTTGGCGGTTGCCGATCATAACGTGCCCACCAGCAAGGGGCGTGGTAATGGCATTGAAGATGAGGCCAGCCGTATCCAAGTGGAAACGCTTGAAAAAAATTGTCGCGATTTTAACGTTGAATATTTTGATATGAGCGATATCAGGCAAGGCATTGTGCATATTATAGGACCAGAACAAGGCTTCACCCTACCGGGCATGACGATTGTGTGTGGTGATTCGCATACCTCAACCCATGGCGCATTTGGTGCATTGGCATTTGGTATTGGCACATCGGAAGTAGAACATGTGCTTGCCACGCAAAGCCTGCGTCAAAGCCGTGCCAAAAACATGAAAGTAGAAGTGAGTGGCACATTGCCGATTGGCGTTACCGCAAAAGATATCGTGCTTGCCATTATCGGCAAAATCGGCACTGCTGGTGGCAATGGGCATGTGATTGAATATTGTGGCGATGCGATAACGGCACTCTCGATGGAAGGGCGTATGACTGTGTGTAACATGACGATTGAAGCAGGTGCGCGCGCAGGCTTAATCGCCCCTGATGACACCACTTTTGCCTATCTTAAAGATAAAAAATTAGCACCAAAAGGCGCAGATTGGGATAAGGCAGTCGCCTATTGGCAAACATTGCCAAGCGATGCAGATGCCCATTATGATAAAGAAATCACCTTAGATGCTGCTGATATTGCACCGATTGTTAGTTGGGGCACATCACCTGAAAATGTGGTGCCGATTACTGGCAAAGTGCCATCTCTTGATATGTTTGAAACCGAACATCAGCGCAATGCGATTAAACGCGCACTTGATTATATGGGTTTGCAAGAAGGCATGAAAATGCAGGATATTACGATTGACCGTGTATTTATCGGTTCTTGCACCAATGGCAGAATTGAAGATTTGCGCGAGGCGGCAAAAATCGCCAAAGGCAAAAAAGTTGCGACCACTGTAAGTGCAATGGTGGTGCCAGGGTCAGGATTGGTGAAACAGCAAGCCGAACAAGAAGGGCTTGATAAGATTTTCATCGATGCTGGTTTTGATTGGCGCGAACCCGGTTGTTCTATGTGTTTGGCAATGAATGCCGATAAATTGGAAGCAGGCGAGCGATGCGCTTCAACCTCTAACCGTAATTTTGAAGGCAGGCAAGGGCGCGGTGGGCGCACCCATCTGATGAGTCCTGCGATGGCGGCAAGCGCGGCAATTACTGGGCATCTCACCGATGTGCGCGAGGTGCAGTAACATGCAAGCCTTTACCGAATTAAACGCAATCGCCGCTCCGTTTGACCTGATGAATGTCGATACTGATATGATTATCCCGAAACAATTCTTGAAAACTGTTAAGCGCGATGGTTTGGGTGTGAATCTATTTGATGAAATGCGCTACGATATGCAAGGCAATGAAATTGAAGATTTTGTGCTGAATCAAGCCCCCTATCGCAACGCGCAAATATTGGTAACAGGCGATAATTTCGGCTGTGGTTCAAGCCGCGAACATGCGCCTTGGGCATTGGCGGGCTTTGGCATCACTGCCATCATCGCCCCTAGCTATGCCGATATTTTCTATAATAATTGCTTCAAAAATGGCGTATTACCGATTGTTTTACCAGAAACACAAGTGGCAGAAATCTTAAAACATATTCCGCAAAATCCTAATATGGCGATTATTCTTGACGCGCAAACCATAACGCATGGTGATAAAACTTACAGTTTTGATGTTGACCCATTCCGCAAAAAATGCCTGTTAGAAGGGCTTGATGATATTGGGCTCACCTTGCAACATGCAAGCAAACTTGATGCGTTTGAACAAAAATATCTTGGCGATAATGTTTGGATTTAACGATATTTAGAGGAAATAATGCCTAACATTTTACTATTAGCAGGCGATGGTATCGGACCTGAAGTGATGGCGCAAACAAAGCGCGTGCTTGAATGGGCAAGCGATAAAGCATCGCTTAATTTCACTTTTCAAGACGCACTGGCAGGCGGTGCTTCTTACGATGCACATGGCACGCCATTAACTGACGAGGTGTTAGAATCTGCGCTTAATGCTGATGCGGTGATATTAGGTGCGGTGGGTGGCCCTGATTACGATAATGTGGAGCGCCATTTGCGCCCCGAAATTGCCTTATTAAAATTACGCAAAGAACTTGATTTATTTGCTAATTTACGCCCTGCCATCACCTACCCTTCACTGGCAAATGCTTCTAGTCTCAAGCCAGAATTGGTGAGCGGGCTTGATATTTTAATCGTGCGCGAACTCACCTCTGGCGTGTATTTTGGCACACCACGTGGCATGGAAACATTGCCCGATGGCACGCAAAGATGCGTGGATACGCAATCTTACACCGAAGCTGAAATCAGCCGTATCGCCCATGTCGCATTTGAATTGGCAAAACAGCGCAATAATTTGGTGCATTCAGCTGAAAAAGCTAATGTGATGGAAACGGGCGCGTTTTGGCGCAAAATTGTGACTGAAACCCACGCAAAGCATTTTTCTGATATTACACTAGAACATATTCTTGCCGATAATTGCGCGATGCAGTTGGTGCGTTGCCCGAAACAATTTGATGTGTTGGTAACTGATAATCTGTTTGGCGATTTACTATCCGATGTTGCCGCCATGCTAACGGGCTCGCTGGGCATGTTGCCATCAGCATCGCTGGGCGCACCTGATGTAAATGGCAAACGCCGCGCCATGTATGAACCTGTGCATGGTAGCGCGCCTGATATTGCGGGCAAAAATATCGCCAACCCGATTGCCACCATCGCCTCGTCCTCTATGATGCTGCGTTATTCATTTAATTGTGAGCAAATTGCCAACAAAATTGACAAGGCAATAGAAACCGTGTTAGATAATGGTTTACGCACAGCTGATATTGCTGGTGATAATGATAGGTCAATATCAACCACCGATATGGGTGATGCTATTTTGCAGGCGTTGACATAAAATTGAGAGAGTGATTATGACACATGCTACTTTAATTGATGAGGCACGAGGTAAACTTATTGTTGCACTTGATGTTCCTAACATAGATTTAGCAAACGAAATGATTGACAAATTAGGTGATTCTGTTGTTTTTTATAAAATCGGCATGGAGCTTATTTATCATGGTGGGTTAGATTTAGCGAAAAAGTTGAAAGAGCAAGGTAAAAAGGTTTTTATCGATGCCAAATTGCACGATATTCCGCGCACTGTATTAGCTGCCGCCCGTAATATCGAAAAATATGAAGCTGATTTACTCACATTGCATTGTAATTCTTCTGCCTATCGGGCATTTGAGCAATATCGCGCTGAAAGCGGGAAAAGTAATATGAAATGGTGTTTTGTAACAGTGTTGACATCAGAAGATGATAGAGATTTAGGCAAAATGAAAATTCGTAGAACAGCTAAATTCCATGTAAAAGAATTGGCGGTAGAAGCAATAAAACAAGGGGCAGATGGCATTGTTGCATCGGCACAAGAAGCAGAATCTTTACGCAAAGACGATGATTTAAAAAATAATGAATTTATCATTATCACGCCCGGTATTCGTCCAGAGGGAAGTTCTCATAACGACCAAAGACGCGTTACCACACCAACAAATGCAATTCAATCAGGTTCGGATTATCTTGTGGTTGGCAGACCAATTATTCAAGCGGATAACCCTAAAGATATGGCTGAAAAAATTGTTGAAGAAATCGCTGATGCTCTTGCAGTAAAAAAGAATATTCCTAACAATGTCTATACGATACAGCGTAACAACACATCAATGCTACGTCACGAAAAACTACTCATGGCAAATGCGTGATAAGATGGCGATGTGATGCAAGACCCTCATGACAGATTGATTGTTGCTTTAGATGTTGATAATATTCAACGCGCATGGGAAATTGTTGATAGATTAGATGATAATGTTAGTTTTTATAAAATAGGTGCAGAACTTATTTATAATAAAGGGTTAGAATTAGCGCAAACCCTTAAAAAAGAAAATAAAAAAATTTTCATAGATGCACAACTGATTGGGTCTCCGCGCACTGTATATGCGGCAGCCAAAAATATTGAGTTGATGGGTGCCGATATTCTCACCTTACATGGCAATCATTCCTGCTTTCAAGCAATAGAAGCTTACCGCAAAAAACGCGGCTATAGCAGTATGAAGCTATGTTGCATTACCGCGCTGACATCTGAAAGCGAGGCTGATTTGCGTGCCTTACATCAGTTGGCAGATGATATTGATTTACCAACATATATAGAGAATATTGCATATCAAGCCCATCAAGCTGGTGCTGATGGGGTGGTGGCTTCGGCACGCGAAGCGCGTAATATTCGACAAAAAATGGGCAGTGAGTTTTTGATTATCACGCCCGGTATTCGCCCTAAAAATAGCGCCAATATTCATAAAAGTGACGACCAAAAACGCGTTACCACCCCTGCCGATGCCATTCAAGCGGGCGCAGATTATCTGGTGGTGGGGCGACCAATTACCAATGCCGACGACCCTAAATTGGCGGCGCAAAATATCATCGACGACATCGAAAAAGCGATGGAAGGCACTATCGCTTCTGGCAAACAGCATCCCGCACACACAATAATGCCACCCATGATGCCGCCACCCATAACAGCGCGCAAAAAATTCAAAATTATTCAGCCCGCAGATGAAAAAAAAGATTTAAGCATTCCGCATAAAATGTTTCAACAACCCGCAACGCGCCCATCGCAATCAGTCCCATCACCTGTTGTGATAAAAAAAGAAGAAAATAATCATCCGAAACATGATTATTCACCTGATATGATACCACCGCGCAGAAACCATCCCGAAAAAAAAGATGAAAATGTGCCACAATGGCAAGAGGTAAAACCAGAAAAACGCCCAACAAATATACCAACGGGCGCAGGCTATAAGTCTAAATGGCAATCTGATTAATATTTATTATCTTAATTTTCTTTTGTTGGTTCAGGCGGGGTGATTTGTAACGATAAGATGCGCGTTTTTTCAGCTTTTAAAATCTTAAATCGGAAACCAAAAAACACAAACCGTTGGTCTTTTTTTGGTAAAATCCGTGCCTCATGAATTACCAATCCCGCAATGGTAGTGGCATCATCATCAGGCAATTGCCAACCTAATTCACGGTTAAGGTCGCGAATTGCCACATTGCCATCGACAATATAGCACCCATTACGCTTTTCTAAACCCGGCACATCGGCATCACTTTCATCTATGATATTGCCAACAATTTCTTCTAATACATCTTCCAATGTAACAATCCCCAAAAACACACCATATTCATCAACCACCACCGAAAGATGCTCCTGCCGTTTTTGAAAAGATTTTAACTGATATTTTAATAAAGCAGTTTCTGGCACAAACCACGGCTTACCCGCCATTGCCAAAACATCTTTACGTGTCATTTTGCCTTTCTGGCGCCTAAATTCACCCAATAATTGTTTCGCATTCACAACCCCGATAATTTCTTCGATATTATCATCAAATAGTGGAAAACGCGAAAAAGGACTATCCATCACATCATCAACCATTTGCGATACATCACTATTCAAATCAAGCATTTTCACTTCACTACGATGCACCATCACTTTAGAAACATTAACATCTTCTAGGTCTAAAATTGAATTGAGCATTTTTTTTTCATCATCTGACGGCAAAGTGTTATCGCGCATTTCAATCGCACCGCGCAAAATTTCGGTGCTGCTATCATTATCATCGCTAATAGTAGTTTTATGCAAGCCAAAGGGACGCAATAAAAGCCACATCACCGCTTGCACGATTAATAAAATCGGAAATAATAAAAACAACAATAATCGCATCAATCTGGCAATACGGAGTGAAATAGTGTCAGCATATCTTACTGCAATCATTTTTGGCAAAATTTCAGCAAATAACACAATTAAAACAGTCATAATTAAAGTGGCGTAAACCACCCCCTTGCCACCAAATATGCCAATCAATAACGAAGTTGTAAGCGATGATGCCAGAATATTAACAAAATTATTGCCCAGCAAAATCGCCGCAATCAGTCGATCCATACGCTTTTTGAGGGCGATTAAAATAATCGCGCGTTTATTGCCGCGTTTGGCATCTAAATAGGGGCGCGCCGATGATGCGGTGATGGCGGTTTCAGACCCCGAAAAAAAGCCAGAAATTACAATCAATACCAACACGATAAGAATCGTGGTGATGATTTCATTTGTGCTTATCATAACCTTATATCCAAAATAACCGATAAATATCGATGCAATGTTGATGCGTCAATGCCAGTTACCACTTCTACCTTGCCGATTTTTTGCGGTAAAATAAGGGTAAAACTCTCATCATAATTTTTCTTATCATAGCGCATTGCTTCTAGCAGATTATCAGCATTAAGCGCAACCTTCAAAGCAAGCTGATGCGGATTCATCACCATGCCCAAATCAGTGAAATGCGCTTTGACGATTTGCGCCGTGCCTGATTTGCATTTGCCAATCTGTTCAGCATAATCAAACGCCATGCCGATGCCGATTGCCACCGCTTCGCCATGCAGTAAAATATCGCCATCATAGCCAGCAAGTTTTTCAAGCCCATGCCCAAAACTATGCCCTAAATTAAGCCATGCACGAATCCCTGCCTCGCGCTCATCTTGATTAACAATAGCCGCTTTCATACGGCACGATGTTTCTATTGCATAAAGCAGTGCATCAGCATCACGCGCCAATAATCGTTTGCCCGATTCTTGCAACCAATCAAAAAACGCGGCATCATTTATCAGCCCATATTTGGCAATTTCGGCATAGCCCGCTTGCAACTGCCGTGTGGGCAGACTTGCCAAAAATCGGCAATCAATCAGCACCATTTCGGGTTGATAAAACACGCCAACCAGATTTTTACCCGCCTGCATATTAATGCCCGTCTTGCCACCCACCGATGAATCCACTTGCGCCAATAAAGTGGTGGGAATTTGTATCAACCGCACCCCGCGCAAAATTGTGCCAGCAATGAAGCCTGCTAAATCGCCAACCACACCACCGCCCCATGCGGCAATCACATGGCTACGGTCAATGCCACTGGCAAGAATTTTTTCTAACATCTGTTCATAAATCGCGATAGATTTTGCTTTCTCACCAATGAGTGGCACGTGATGAAGGTGATAAGTAATATTGGCATTGGTAAGCCCCGCTTCCATCGCCTGTCCATAATGCTGATATACCATTTTATCACAAATGATATGTAACACTGCCTGCCTGCCAGCATGGCGCGTATTATGCCTGCCAGCATGGCGCGTATTATGCTTGCTAGCATGGCAAAGATAATCAATCAGCAAGCCGATAGTATCCAAGCTCTGCCCAATATGAATTGGGTAATGCTGATGCGTCGTTTGCACCTTTACGATTGTTTGACTGTTTGTTAATTCTTTCATAGGGCGTTTATTTTGTTGCATATTGCGCTATTTTGTCAATAACAATATCGCATGTTATCGCAATATCTTCATCAGTGAGAACATTGACATGAATATCGGTTTGCTGATAATCGGCACGGCGTGTTTGATAGAGTTTCTCTAATGTCGCTAGCGGGTCTTCAGTGTGCAAAATGGGACGGGTTTTTGACTTTTTCAACCGCTTCCATAACACTGCTAAATCAACATCAACCCATAAGGTTACCGCCTTTTGCTGTAATAATTCTTTCGTTTGTGGGCTTAAAATAGCACCACCGCCAACTGCCATAATAAATGGCAATGGGCGTTGCATGATACGATTAATCACGCGCTCCTCACCTGAACGGAAATAATCCTCACCGAATTTTTCAAAAATATCAACAATCGACATTTGCGCCGCTTGCACAATCTCTTTATCAGAATCAATAAAATCAAGCCCGTAATAATCGGCAAGCCTTGCCCCCAATGTGCTTTTGCCAACCCCCATCATACCCGTTATCACAAGAGGTTTTGGTAAAGGAAATATCATTTTTTATTCCACCATCATATAAATTTTAATCATGATATAATTTATGCTATAATACAGGAATTATGACATTAAATAAAACCATTTTATTAATCATTTCAGGCAGCATTGCCGCTTATAAATCGGCTGAGTTGTGTCGCTTACTAAAAAAGCAAGGCGCACGGGTAATTCCTATTCTAACAAAAGGCGGTTCGCAATTTATCACTCCGCTCACCATTTCTGCCCTTTGTGAGGAGAAATGCTATATGGATTTATTTAGCCTGACTGATGAAGCCCAGATGGGGCATATCCGCCTTGCCCGCACCCCCGATGCCATTGTGGTTGCGCCTGCAAGTGCCAATTTTATCGCCCGCATCAATCATGGCATGGCAGATGATTTAGCATCAAGCGTGATATTGGCAAGCAATAAGCCGATATTTATTGCCCCAGCGATGAATCCGTTTATGTATGAAAACCAAGCCACACAAGATAATATCAGCAATTTGCAAAAACGTGGTGTGCAACTTATCACCCCCGATGCTGGCGACACTGCATGTGGCGAAACAGGAATTGGGCGCATGGCAGAGATTGAAATGATTTATCAGCAATTAGAGCAATATTTTGCAAAGCAAAGCCATTCATCTATCGGTGCGCTTTCAGGCGCGCTTGCGGGCAAAAAAGTGACTATCACTGCTGGTGGCACATCAGAACCGATTGACCCTGTGCGAATCATCACTAACCGTTCGACGGGCATGCAAGGTTTTTTAATCGCGAAAATTCTCAACGAAGCAGGCGCATCAGTCACGCTGATTTACGGCAATGTGACGCAAAAGATAGGCGCATTACCAGATAATATCACCAAAATTCATGCTGAGACTGCCGATGATATGTTGCAACAGGTGGAACAATCACTGCCTTGTGATATTTTTATCAGCGCGGCGGCGGTATCCGATTGGAAAATGCAAGATTACAGCCACGAAAAAATCAAAAAACAGAAAACTGGTGATACAGCGACTCATCAAATCACCCTTACCGAAACGGTGGATATTCTAAAACATATCGCGCATCACACAACAATGCGTCCAGCTTTGGTGGTTGGCTTTGCTGCCGAGACTGAAAACCTAAAGCAACATTCGCAAGCAAAATTTTTAGCGAAAAATTGTGATATGATGATTGCCAATCAAGTGGGCGCGGATACTGGCTTTGGTAATAGTGATAATGCGATTTATTTTCTGCAAAAAGATGGTGGTAATAATGCGAATAATGGCATCAAAACCGAACAATGGCAGAAGCTCAATAAAGCCCAAATTGCCGAACAATTACGCCAAAAAATTATCGGGTTTTTTGATTGAGTGAATGGATTGAATCACACGCCCCTAAAACACGAAATCCTTGCTTTCGGTAAAATCTGGTAACATCGGCGCGACGGTATCAAAAAGCCCACGTGTAGCGATATGGTGATGCCATTTTTCCCATAGACGCAACATGCCATTTTTGCCATCTGATTGAATCACGGGCGCGATAATCTTACCGCCATTATCCATTTGTTCGGCTAAATCTTCGTTGAGATAGGTAATGCCACCTGCGAATAAAATCACGCTATAGGGGGCTTCTTTAGGCCAGCCTTTGGTCATATCGCCTTCCACAAAAATCACCGTATCTTCTTGAATTTCAGTTAAAATCCTACTGGTATTGTTCGCAAATTCTCTATCATTTTCTAACACAAAAACGGTTGCGCCCAAATAACCCGCCAATGCCGCCATATAGCCCGCACCACCAACAATTAGCACGGCATCGCCCGTGCGAATTTCAGCCGCCTGCAACATGCGTGCCACCAATAAAGGCGAGAGCATATAGCGATTATCACCAATATGCACATGCTCATCAACATAAGCCATCTGCCTTTTTTGTTCATCGGCAATAAATACTTCGCGCGGAATTGCCATAAAGGCTTCTAGCAAAGCGGGGTCTGCCACATTACTGGGGCGTAATTGTGTTTCCACCATCATATGGCGTAATTGTTCGTAATTGGGCATGAATTGATTATCTCCTACATCATTGCGTAATTCGGACCACCACCACCTTCGGGGGTAACCCAATTGATATTTTGCGTCGGGTCTTTAATATCACATGTTTTGCAATGCACGCAATTCTGTGCATTGATCTGCATCCGTTTTGCGCCATTTTCTTCCACCATTTCATACACGCCTGCTGGACAAAACCGCTCTTCAGGCGAGGCATAATCAGCATGATTGATATTAATCGCCACCGCCTCATCTTTCAACTGCAAATGTGCAGGTTGATTTTCTTCATGATTCACGCCTGAAAATGATAGATTGGTGAGGCGGTCAAAACTCAACACGCCATCGGGTTTCGGGTAATCAATCGGCTGATAATTTTTTGCGGGCTTCAATGAAGCATGGTCGGCATGATGCTTGAATGTCCATGGCGCGCACCCACGCAATAAATAAGTATCAATTGCAGAATAGATAAGCGCCCAATAAAAGCCAAACTTAAAGGCAGGGCGAATGTTACGCACCTTATAAAGTTCTTTATACACCCATGATTTCTTCAAATTCTGTTCATAGGCAATAGCTTCTTTCTCATTATTGTTTAGCGCATCAAACACTGCCTCTGCCGCCAACATGCCTGATTTCATTGCGGTATGGCTGCCCTTAATTTTCGGCACATTCACAAAACCCGCGGCACAGCCCACCAACACGCCGCCCGCAAAAGTCAGTTTTGGAATTGATTGATAACCGCCTTCATTAATGGCACGCGCGCCATAGGCAATCCGCTTGCCACCTTGCAAATGTTTGGCAATGGCGGGGTGATGCTTGAAGCGTTGAAATTCCATATAGGGCATCACATAGGGGTTTTCATAATCTAAACCAACCACAAACCCAACTGATACCATATTATCATTAAGGTGATATAAAAACGAACCGCCATAGGTTTTACTGCCCAGTGGCCAGCCAGCACTATGGACAATCTTACCGGGCTGTGATTGCGCTTCAGGAATTTCCCATAATTCTTTAATGCCGATACCGTAAGTTTGCGGTTGTGCATCAGCGCGCAAATTAAATTTCTGCATTAATTGCTTGGTGAGTGAGCCATGACAGCCTTCGGCAAAAATCGTCTGTTTGGCATGTAATTCCATACCGCGCTGATAATTCGTGGTTTGCGTGCCATCTTTACCAATGCCCATATCGCCCGTTGCCACACCTTTGACCGCGCCATCTTCGTGATACAACACTTCAGCGGCGGCAAAGCCCGGATAGATGTCAATTCCCATATTTTCGGCCTGTTCGCCTAACCAACGGCATAACAGCCCTAGCGAGATGATATAATTGCCTTTATTGTGCATTTGCGGTGGGGTGGGCATACGAAACGCCCTTTTTTTGGTGAGCATTAGGAAATTATCGCTTTTGGCAGGCGTATGGAGTGGCGCACCTTTTGTTTGCCAATCGGGTATCAGCTCATTCAATGCACGCGGTTCTAGCACTGCCCCTGAAAGAATATGCGCGCCTACTTCACTGCCCTTTTCTAACACGCAAATGCTGAGTTCCTGATTTTTTTCTTGCGCTAATTGTTGCAAACGTATCGCAGTCGCAAGCCCCGCAGGCCCTGCCCCCACAATCACCACATCAACTTCCATCACCTCACGTTCGCTCATTTTATGACTTTCCTAAATTACTTTTAAATATTGATTGCCTAATGGTTCATTGCACATTAATTCATAGCTTGGGCTAAATCATCGCATAAATCTTGCACATCTTCAAGCCCTACCGAAAGCCTTACCGAATTTGGCAAAATGCCTAACCTTAACCGTATCTCTTCTTCTAACCGCTTATGGGTGGTGGTAGGCGGATGGGTTATCAGGCTTTTGGTATCGCCCAGATTATTAGAAATATCTATCACTTGCAAGCGATTTAAGAAACGAAAAACTTGCGCCTTATCGCCATCATAATCAAAACTGATAAGCGTGCTGCCCATGCTCATCTGTTGCATTGCCAATTGATGTTGCGGATGGGTTGGTAATGCAGGGTAGCGCGTCTTTAATATTTTTTTCTGGCTTTGCAAAAATTCAGCAATTTTATGGGCGGCATGGCTTTGCGCTTCAACCCTTAAGCGCAAAGTTTCTAATCCTTTTAGCATCACCCATGCGTTAAATGGGCTCATTGATGGTCCCGTATGGCGCATGAATGCCAATAAATGCTCATCAATAAATTCTTGCGAACATAGAATTGCGCCACCTAAACAGCGCCCCTGCCCGTCAATATGTTTGGTGGTGGAATAGACAACAATATCTGCGCCTAATTCCAGTGGTTTTTGCAAAATTGGCGTAGCAAATACATTATCAACCACCACGCGCGCGCCTGCCTGATGCGCTAAATCGGCAATCATTCTAATATCTAGCACTTCTAGCAAAGGATTAGAGGGGGTTTCCAAAAACACGGCTTGCGTAGGCTTACTTAACGCCTGTTCCCAATCGGCTTTATCATTGCCAAACACGAACACAGCTTCTATGCCGTAGCGTGGCAAAATATCGTTAATAATATAGTGACAAGACGAAAATAACGCTTCAGATGCCACAATGCGGTCGCCCTTTTTCAAGAAACAGGCAAGTGATGCGAACACTGCCGCCATGCCAGTAGCAGTGGCAAAGCAAGATTGTGCCCCTTCCAACAATGCCAAGCGGTTTTGAAACATTTCCACCGTTGGATTGCCATAACGCGAATAGACGTAATGGTCAATTTCTTGCTTAAAACTTGCTTCTGCTTGTTCGGCTGATTCGTAAACATAGCCAGAATTCAAGAATAATGCTTCAGAAGTTTCATCAAAATTACTACGGGTTAAACCGCCTCGCACTAAAATTGTATCGATGTTTTTTTTATTCAACTTTATTCACTCTTTTATTGTAATGTTTATAGATGTTAACAGATTCAAGAGGTTTTTGCTAGAAATTTTATGAAAATTAAACGCAAATTTCATTTTATTTGCGAAATAAATGTGATAGATATTCTACCTTGAATAATATCTATCGCATTATTAGGAGATTAAGTTATGCCAAAGTTTGTTTTTTCTATTATCACATTATTAATGTTTTCCGTGTTACTGAGTGGGTGTAGTGCAGCCGCTGAAAGTGAAGATGATACGGCATCTTCCGATGCCCCCTTTCAATCCCTTGAATCAAGCTATACTGACGCCACTCATACTGATTTACCAGAAACAGTTAATGTTAATAACTTAACCAGCTTTAAGGATGATGGACGCAATAACACAAGTAATAATGCCTTACCAGCGATTGCTGTGTTGATGACAAAAGATAATGTCAATAAAGACATCACCAATTATAGAATCACTGGCTCGGTGGTTGAGTTTAATTATAATAACACTGGTGATTTGACTGCTGATAACTTAAATTTCTATTTTTCTGATAAAAAATATAACGTAAATACTAATAATATTGATAATTTTGAGTTAACGATAGGTAAGATTGGCCCTGTTGCCACAAATTATATGGGGTTGGTTAATTGGCAAATGGCTGAGGCAAATGCAGAAAATAATGAAATAAATGATTATGAAGCTATCGGTTTTGCCATCACTGGTTTTGAAACAGCTACTAATA
This sequence comes from Alphaproteobacteria bacterium, assembly GCA_022599575.1. GTDB lineage: Bacteria > Pseudomonadota > Alphaproteobacteria > JABAAW01 > JAHZMA01 > JAHZMA01. The sequence goes on from JAHZMA010000032.1 coordinate 17,972, forward strand.
ATATCCCTCTTTTTAACGAAATTGAATTCAAAGGCAAAGGCAAAGGATATTATTCTGACGGTACTACTCATCGCCATACTAACTTTGATTTTCTAGCATCTTTTACGTCTTATGGTTATCTCTCTAACATAAATGGAAACTTAACTGTTACACATGATGGTAGCGATTCTGATCTTAATTTCTACAGCTATTTTTCTAATAGCGCAAATACAAACAAAATGAGTGAAGAAATTTCAACATCGGAATATGCGCTATCAGGCACGTTTGACGCACGTTTTTATGGCCCCTATGCAAATGAATTGGGTGGTACATTCAGCATGAATAATTACAAGGAAAGCTATATTGGCTGGTTTGGCGCCATTCGTGTTGATGGTATTGTTTCGTTGCCGATGATTGATAAAACATTAAACAGTGAAACGCTAACGCTTGATGATGTTACCATAAGCGATAACCATCTTTCGCTTACTGAAGTTGCCAGCAATGGCGATGGCATCACTGCTTTTAACATGAAAGCTTTAGCGGTTTATAGACATGATGTGAAAGAATCCCCACAGCCACCCGAACAGGATTGGCTAACAACAACAATAACAGCTGATATATTGCAAACAATCAACCTTGAAAGACGGCTTGGTTCTGTGGCATCATTTACATTTAATAATGAAGGCACTCTTGCAGATGTAACGATTCATGGCATTGAAATAGATGCAAACCGACCTGCTGACCAAGCTGGTTTTTTTGGCTTTACCGCTAATTATATGGCTTATATCAATTTGAATGTAACGCAAGATGCAGGCAGTTTAACAGAGATAATCAATAATACTGAAGGCTATATGATGGCTGGTATTGAAACTAAAACGATTGATTTAAGTGCTACTGATAATCAAGTCACATTTACAGGTAAAGGGAAAGGCACTCATATCTATAATGATGAACGGAGTCTTTATACTTTTACAACAAATGCAACAGTTTATTTGGATAGAGAAGAATTAAAAATTGACATTACAAGCGATACTTCCACGAATAGTTCTCATAACACTTATAACCTTAATTTATCGGTAACCACTGGCTATGCTGGCAATAACATTACCAGCGATACTATTAGAGCAAGAGATCCTAGAACTTATGCCTCCTTAACAGGCACGCTTGATGCCCGCTTTTATGGTGGTAACATGTGGGAATTAGGTGGCACATTCGCATTAATAAGTGAAAGTGGTATAACCCATTATTATGGTGCATTTGGTGCCCACCGTAACGGCATTAGTGCGTTAACTACGCCTGATTTTACATTCAACAGCGAAACGCTAATACCTACTGTTAGCATAAGCGATAACTATCTTTCGCTTACTGATGCTGCCAGTAATGGCGATGGCATCACTGCCTTCAACATGAAAGCTTTAGCGGTTTATAAAAATTCCAAAATAGATTATACACGGGCACCAAAACAAGATTGGGCAACAAGGGCTGATAAAGTACAGACATATAGCCTTGAACGGCGGCTTGGTTCTGTGGCATCACTTATATTTAATAGTGGCGGCACTGTTGCAGATTTAACAATTGATGGCATTGAAACAAATCCAAGCCAACCTGATAATCAGTCTGAGATACTTGGTTTTACCCCCGCTTATATGACTTATATCAACTTGAAAAAAATACCAATTGAAAACATTCTTAATAATAGCGATGATGTCGCAGCCATAACCAATGATATTGATGGCTATATGATTGCTGGTATTGAAACAAAGAATGATGATATTCCCACCGATAAAAAAGCCGTTCAGTTTAAGGGTAAAGGACATGGTAATTATATCAGGTTTGATGATGCTAATATGATTACACATAATTTTTCATATAACCTTACTACAAATGCAACAGTTGATTTTGGTGCTAAAAATGTGAACATCAACCTTAGTAGGAGTGGCACTTCCGAAACATATGGTAACATCAGCACAGGCATTATCAGCTTTGATGGCAATGAAATTACCGCTGATGTTACCGCAACAGGTTACGCCTTAACAGGCACACTTGATGCGCGTTTTTATGGTAGTGGCGCAAAAGAATTTGGAGGTACATTCTTGCTAACAAGTGATAATAGTTATTATTATGGCGCGTTTGGTGGCAAGCAGGGAATCTCTTCAGTATTTTATGATGAAAGCATCACAACCTTCGTTACAACACCATCAATCGCCGATAATGGTTTGACCTCTTTTAGTGAGGGTGGTAGCGATGATAATGTTTTTGCACTAGAAAATGCAGTTCAAATTTTTAATAATATATACATTGGCAAAATTACGGGTGCTGTGGTTGAATATGATTCTTCTCCTAATAAAGGCGCTTTTAAAGATTCAGGCTTAAAATTATATTTTAGTGATACAATATATGAAATAACTTCAGATGCGGATATTCATGACGACAGCCGTTTTAGCAATTATTATATTAAAATCGATAATGATACAGTCATCGATAGTGGTAGTAAGTTACGTCCTAGCGAATTAACATTAAACACATCAGCTAGACACAAAACTGACGAGCTTAAGGCAGATTATATGGCATCAGTTGTTTGGAACGGGAATGGTGGTTATGGTTTTGCCACCACTGGTTTTGAGACTATTGGTAATGATATTCCTGGTATTGATGAGGCAAAATTTAAAGGCGCAGGCCGTGGGCAATATTCTAGCACTGTAGCGTCGACTGTTTCTACTTATTTTGGCTTCACCGCAAATATTGATTTTACCGAACGCACAGCAAGGCTATTTAGTTTTTATACATGTGCACATCCCTACAGAGCTGATAACAGTTGCTATAATAAAAGAGATGATCTTACTTTCCGTGGCACATTAAGCTATCAGCCAAAAACCAATGCTTTTACTGGCACGATTTCAAGCGGTAATTTAATAGGCACAGCCGATGCACGTTTTTACGGACCTGCGGCAAATGAGTTTGGCGGCACTTTCGCCATCTATAGCGGTGAGGCAGCCCATGTTGGCTTTTTTATGAGTGGACGGGACTATATCATCGCTGCTGATACAGAAGAAGTTACAACTGTGACGACCATTACTGACTTCCCTACAGGCATCAATAAAAACAACCTCACTGGTTTTAATGATGCAAACCGCGTTGTTGCAGGCACTGGCACAACTGGCAATGCCCTAAAAATAACTGATATTGTGCGGGTAACAAGGGATGTTACTACCAAGATAATCACCAGCGATATCATCAAGGGTGCGGTGGTTGAATTTGACTATAAGAATGATGGTGATTTTGCAGATGATGGCGCAACATTATATTTTATTGATAAAAAATATGATGTTACGGGTACTGGCAATATTAATGCAATTCTTTCTGCCACTGCAAGCAGTGGTACCGCTATGCTTTACAGTTTTGCTTTAAGCAGAACGAGCTCCGATTTTTTTGGTTTTACAGCAAATTATATGGCGGGGCTAAGCTGGCGTGACGCGAGGAGAAATAGTTTTAGCTATGGTATCACGGGTTTTGAAACCAAGTCTGATGATTTTCCTGGCACTGGTAACGCCCAGTTTACAGGTCTAGGCTATGGAAAACATTATACTTTGGCAGAAGAGTATTACTTTAATATAACGGCCGATATTGATTTTGGCGACAGCAAATCGGTAACTTTAACAAGTTCAAACACATGCGACTATAGATATACGTTTTTTTGCGGTGATACATATAAACGAACATCTTATAATTTCACAGGCACATTAAACTATAATACTAACACAAAGGCGCTGACTGGAACGCTTACAACGACTTCAGGATTTAAAGGTGATGCTTACGCCCGTTTTTATGGCACAGGCACTAATGGCGCAAAAGAAATAGGTGGCACTTTTAATTTTGAGAGAGTCTTTTTGGGCTATTTCGGTGTTTCGCGCTATATAACATCGCATAGTGATATTGCAACTGCCAATGATATTGGCGCGCCAACAACATTTAATCAGGATAATTTAACAGGCTTTAATGATTCAAACCGTGTTACACATGGGACGCCTAAAGAGGATATTGCGCTAAAAGCCACTGCTGTAGAGATAGTAAAGGATATTAGCAACATCACCATCACCACTCGCAAAATCAGCGATGCTGTGGTTGAGTTTGATTATGCCACCAGCACTAATTTTGCCAATACGGGATTGATTTTCTATTTTGCTGATAGAAAATATGAAGTTACCGCTGGTGATGGTCAGCAGGATTATATTACTGCCACGACGATTGATAGCGGTAGCGCAGATAATCCAACCGAATTTGGGGTGCAAAGACATGGTAATAGTGTTTTCGGCTACAGAACAAGCCATATGGCATTGGTTTATTGGGAGTTAGATGAGGCTGGTTATGATAGCAAAGGTTTTGCCATCACTGGTTTTGAAACAACAGATAATGGGGTTGGTGGCACTATTCCTAGCACTGGCATTGCCGAATTTAAAGGCAAAGGACAGGGTCAGCATTATTACCGTACCGTTAGTGACGATGTTTACTTTGATGTAACAGCCAATGTTGATTTCAGCACTGGCAATGTAGCCCTAATCGGTGAAAATACATGTAATTCTAGACAGCTTTCTAATTGCAGAAGCGCAGCCAATCTACGACCTCATCTTGATTTCACTGCCAACATATTAGAATATGATGTAGGCATGAATAATATCAGCGGCATGATTGAAACCGCGGGCGATGCTGATAATGGTATCGAAAAATTAACAGGCACGGCTGATGCAAGATTTTACGGACCAAATACAGAAGAATTAGGCGGCACGTTCAGCATGAGTAATAGTGACGCAGGTTATATCGGCTATTTTGGTGCGAAGAAAGAAGAGTAGGCAAGTTTAACGGAAAATAATATCAGGATTGTCGCCCAATTAAGCCAAAAAAATTAGGCTTGCCGCCAAGGCAGTCCTGATACTTTCCAACCGCCGATATTGCTACGCTTGCCTGTTTCATCTAAACATCCATCAAACCCATCGCTAATATTATAGCATTGCGTAAAGCCTTGCCCCGTTGCCATGATTGCCGCCATCATCGATCTTTGCCCACTGCGACATAAAAACAGCAATTCATCATCTGGTTGCGCGCCTTGTTGCTTTAATTGCGCCATAAAATTCGCATTGGGTGCCATATCAGGATAGCACACCCATTCGATGCAAATCACTTCTTTACAACATTCCTGTAATTGTGGCAGACCCACAAAGCACCATTCGGCAGTGGTGCGGACATCTATCAATTTCGCCTGCGGGTTATCTTGCAATTTCTGCCATGCTTGGTTGGGCGTAATATCGCCTTTATAGTTATTCATGTTTTTATCCCTCTCATTTCATCTTCAGCCAGTTTGCACCATGCTTGCACCGCCTGATGCTTCATCACTGCCTGCAAATATTGCTGATGCTGGCATGGAAGTTGATAGGTGATAAAGCGCGTTACCACTGGTGCATAGATTATATCGGCAAAGGTAAATTCATCGCCTAGTAAAAATTGCCCGCCAAATTGCTGAAATGATTTTTGCCATAATTCATTGATACGCGCCACATCGGCAAGCACGGCATCGCTGGCACTAAAATCAGCTACTTTTGTTACAATATCCATCGGACAATCGCCACGAAGCGCAGAAAAACCGCTGTGCATTTCTTGCGTTATCACCTTGCCCCACCATAAAGCATCATCATGAGCGGGCAGGAATTTTGCGGTTTTATGTTTGGCGGCAAGATAATCAATAATCACCGTGCTTTCCCATATCACCTTATCACCATCAAATAATACTGGCACTGTGCGCGCACCACCGCCTGCACCAATAATCTCTTCGGTGCGCCCTTCCATTTTTAGATTCACATAGGTGAGCGCGAAATCATCAATCAGCCCTTGCATTTTCAGCATATAGAGCGGTAACCAGCCACGCATCGACCATGATGACCAATTATAGTTACCAATCACAAGACGATAATTTGACATGATATATTCTCCCTCTTTCGTTAGCTAGAGACTGTATAAATCCGATTGCGTTTACTTTCGGCACGAAAAGCCCGCCACAGCGATAATGAAGATGGTTTTTTATATGTCTGTTGCCGCCTTACCTGATGCCCGATTTTGAATAACAGCGAGATTTGCAAAAATATGCCAATCCATGCACGCCATAGGCTACCTTCAGGGTCCCAAATATGCGTCATTTCCGCACCCGCGCCGTTAAATTCAATAATCTTAAAATTCTTACCTTGCTTGAAATCATCTAGCGAACGGCATTTAATATCAATCCTACCATAATAAAAATTAGGAATATCTTGCGTTAATCGATCAATTTGCGCCACCAGCGCATCATCAATCAGCGCTTCACCATCACGAAATATCGTACCCGATGTATGGCTGCCCACCGCTGTAGCACGAAAATAACTATCTTCTGGCAAAACATCATCTAGCATTTTGCCATAGCGCATTTCACAGCGCGATAATAACCGTTTTGTTGCCGCATTTTTATGCAATAATTCGCGAATGGTTTGGGTGCCATCGCCACTTAATAGAAACGGATATTTTAATGTGAGTGATGGCACTCTAAACGCACCCGTTTCAGGGGAGCGGACATAAAAAATACCAATTTCTTCAGGATAATCAGCAAATTCGCAGATTAAGAAATATTCATCATGCGGATAATCGCGGGCATAATCTATCAGCATATCCATATCGGTCAGCAATTTAACGCCGAACCCCTTACAGCCAATATCTGGCTTGGCAATCATCGGGAATTTCAGTCCCGTATCTTTCACCGCTTGTTGCAATTTTTGTTTATTTAAGCCATCATTATGCAATCGGCAAAATATTGGCACATATTGTTTGAGTGGCGTTGTCTGAAATTGTTCGTAAATAGATGATTTTGTTTCATTCACCATACCGCCCAAACTGATGCTAGGATTCACCAAGCAAGGCAGAGTCCAGCTACGGTAGTAAATTGCCAAACACACCCACCAGAAAAAACCGGGCAGATAAAACAACCACGCAGGAAGCGATTCAGCAGGGCTTAACCTTATATTTTTAGGCAAAGGCGGGAAGCAAGGTTGGAAACCTTCTAGCGCACTTTTCTCAATAATTGGGGAAAGCCATAATTTTTTATTTATATTACCCATAGTTTGCTAGTATAGTGTTGTTGGTGAGGAAAAAAAAGTAAAAAATGCAAAAGTTAAACTTAAAAAAATTATGTGTTGGTAGTGACGGTATTGAAGCCATGACACTATGGCAAAAACAGCTATGCGCGCAACAACAAAACATAAAGCCGAATGCTGATAGTCCGTTTCAGCATCTGATTCTGCCTTATCATGATACCCGCAATATGCCACGCCAAGCAGATTCGTTACAAGGTGGCTCGCTTTACTGGATACGTAAGAAAAAATTCTTTGCGCGCCAGAAAATTCATCTGCTAGAAGCGCGCCAGAATGATGAGGGCAAGAAATTTTGTCGTATTTGGTTGCAACCCGAAATCATTGCAGTAGAATCGATGCGCGACCGTATCTTTCAAGGCTGGCGCTATCTGAAAGTAGAAGATAGCCCTGCCGATAAAAATAGCGGTAATGTTGTAGAAGATACCGAAGATATGCAACGCGAATTACAACGATTAGGATTGCTATAGCAACACTAAATTTGGATGAAATCTATTCAAAATTATCGATGCATGGCAAATATCGACAATAATATGTGTATTATTACAACATTTTAATTTTTTAGCCATACTATATGCTATAAGGTGGTTATGAAAATAGCAATTATAGGCGCGGGCATATCTGGCGTGGGGGCGGCTTATCTTTTAAGTAAAGCCCATCATGTAACCGTTTTTGAGAAAAATGACTATATTGGCGGGCATAGCAGAACCATTGATACTGTTATCAATGGTAAAATTGTGCCTGTTGATACTGGCTTTATTGTGTTTAATAGCTGGAATTATCCGAATATTTTAGGCTTTTTTAACGAAATTGGGGTTAAATATCACAAAAGCAATATGTCATTTGGCGTTAGCATTAATGATGGCGAAATAGAATATTCTTCAAACAGCCTATTTGCACAAAGAAAAAATATATTCTCTATTAAATTTTTAGCCATGTTGAAAGATATTGTTAAATTCAACCATTTGGCATTAAAATATATCGGCAAACATCCCGATGCCACATTGCAAAAATGCCTGAAAGACTTGAAAATGGGGGATTGGTTTATCAAATATTATATTCTGGCAATGGGCGCATCTATCTGGAGTTGTGCACCGAAAACAATATTAGATTTTCCTGCCACTACTTTTCTTAATTTTTTTAAGAATCACGGGCTACTGAATTTAATCAAACGCCCGCAATGGTATAGCGTAGAAGGTGGAAGCCGTGAATATATTAAATTGGTGAAAGCAAAAAGCAATGCAACATTCATCACCAATCAATCCATTAAAAAGATTGACTCTATTCCACAAAAACAGCAGAATAAATATAAGGTTTTAATTGAGAAATCGGACGGAGAGATGGAAGAATTTGATCACGCCATTTTATGTTGCCATGCTGACGAAGCCTTACAGATGATTAATCATCCCACCCATGATGAAGCAAAAATTCTTGGCGCATTTACCTATCAGAATAATAATATCATTGTGCATACCGACAAAAATTTTATGCCTCGCAACAAAAAATGCTGGTCAAGTTGGGGCTATATCAATCATGAAAAGCAAACTGATGATATGGTTTGTTTAAGCTATTGGATGAATAATTTGCAAAATCTAAAAACAGATATTCCTATCATTTTAACATTAAACCCAACCATTCCGCCTAAGGCAGATACCATCATTGACCAACATTCTTTTAACCACCCTATTTTTAATTATGATGCCATCAAAGCGCAAAAATCTATTCCCGATATTCAAGGCAAGCGTGGCTTATGGTTTTGCGGTGCGTATCAACGCTATGGCTTTCATGAAGATGGTTTATTAAGTGCGGTTCATGTTGTGAAACAAATGGGAATATCAGTATCGTGGCAATAAATATTGCAACAGGGAATATCGCAACGGGCAATCTAATGACCATAGAGCCCGCTATTTTAACCGCAAAAGTGATGCATAGAAGGTTATCGCCTAAAATAAATGCTTTCACATATCGTATTTATTATCTTTTCTTACCCCTTGCCAAAATCAACAAACCAGAAATTACCAGCCAATTAGCGATTAATCGCTTTTCCTTACTCAGCTTTCATACCAAAGACCATAATAATATAGAAAATGACCTGCAAAAATGGATAGATGATGTGTTACGCAACAATAATATTCACCAGCAGATTGATAATGTGATATTAATCGCTATGCCTAGAATATTGGGCTATGTTTTTAATCCAATCAGCTTCTGGCTATGTTTTAATGCCAAAAAGGAATTAAAAGCGGTATTATGCGAGGTAAATAACACATTTGGTGAAAAGCATAATTATCTTTGCTTGCCTAAATCACATGATACCATTCATGCCGATGAATGGCTTGAGGCTGAAAAAATTTTTCATGTCTCGCCATTTTTGAAGATTGAGGGAAAATATAAATTTAGATTTTCAATCGATAATAACAAAATTGCGATATGGATTAATTATTATAATAAAGAAAACAACCAACAATTAGCAACATCACTGATAGGCAAATTATCACCGATGAATAAAAAATCATTGTGGCATGTTTTTACTAGCCATCCGCTTATCACATTTAAGACCATCTTCTTGATTCATTGGCAAGCGATGAAGTTGCTTACGAAAAAAATAAAATTTATTCCAAAACCAAAACAGCAAAACAGCAATATCAGCAAGACCAGATAGCCGACATTTGAAAGGTAAAGAAAATGTTCCAAAAATATTTTATCAATCATTTTTTCAAAAATTTAGAGAAAATGCAACATGGCACGCTAACAATCATCACGCCAGAAAATGAGCAACATCGCTTTGTTGGTAGCGACGATATAGAAGCAACTCTATCTGTGAAAGATTGGGTTTTTATTCAAAATATATTGTTTAAGGGCAGTATCGGACTTGCCGAAAGCTACCGAGACGGACATTTAGATGTTGATAATCTTGTTAATTTGTTAATCATAGTCATTAGAAATGAAGAAGTTTTAACAAGCTATATTTATGGTACATCTCTCATCGATCTTGCATCGCGCATCATATATTCTTTTCAAGCCAACACCATCAAGGGCAGTAAAAAAAATATTCGCGCCCATTATGATTTAGGCAATGATTTTTACGCGCTATGGCTTGACCCAAGCATGACTTACTCATCAGCACTTTTTAAGAAAAAAAATCAATCCTTATATGATGCCCAACAAAATAAATATGATAGAATCATTAATAAAATTGCCGATAATTCTAGTAATATTCTTGAGATAGGGTGCGGCTGGGGTGGCTTTGCTGAACGTGCCTTGCAAAAGCTGAACACCAATTTTAAGGGCGTTACCATATCTAACCAGCAATATGATTTTGCTAAAAATAAAATTGATAATCACCAAAACCATAACGCACAGATAGTGTTTCAAGATTACCGCGAGGTTGAAGGAAAATATGATGCTATCGTATCGATAGAGATGTTTGAAGCCATTGGTGAAAAGTTCTGGCCTGTTTATTTCAATAAAATAAAGTCGCTATTGCATCAGAATGGCACGGCGGTGATACAAGCCATTACCATTAGCGAGGAACATTTTGAGCAATACCGAAAGTCGGGCGATGCCATACGGTCTTTCATTTTTCCGGGCGGTATGTTGCCATCTGTTAACCGATTCAAGCAAGAAGTGGCGCAAGCAAACTTGAAAACGGTTGATATTTTTGAATTCGGCGCAGATTATGTTTTTACCTTAAAACAGTGGTTGGATAATTTTGAAAATTGTCTGCCCGATGTTAGAAAAATGGGGTTTGATGAAAAATTTATTCGCATCTGGCGCTTATATCTTGCGCTATGTATCAGTGGTTTTTCCGAACAACGCATCAATGTAATGCAGGCCGAAATCAGGCATGGATAATGGCAATGGATAGAGAGGGCCTATCTACATCTTAACCCGTCAATAATGCCGCATTACCACCTGATGCGGTGGTATCAATACAAATATGGCGTTCATGCGCGATATGCGCCAGATGTGGCATGATTGTTATCAGCGGAATAATCGCCCCAGTGCGCTTGCTTAATATTTTCGCATAATCTTCTGCCATCTCCCTCTTGCCCCAATAAATCACGCCATAAAAATCTTGTAATGTTAGTAATATTTCAGGCGCAAGCGCACCTTCTATACCCACCGCAATACCACCCATTTCGGTAACATGCTTTATTTGCTGAGCCATTAAATCTTTGGTGGGTCCCAAACATAAAATCGCGCCGCGTGGCACAGTGCGCCAATGATTGCTTTCGCCCGTAACGCCTTTCATCATTTTCTGGGGCATCATTTTCTGGGGCATCATTTTTTGGGTGATAACGCGCTCTTTTGCCTGCTTATTGGCATTATCAATGACGTGTTGCAACGCTTGACTATCGCAATCTTCTTGCCATTCAGCCTCAACGGTAATGCGTTCAGTTTTGGCAAAATGCTGCACATAAAGCGGTCCGCCTGCTTTAGGTCCCGTACCCGATAACCCCTCGCCACCAAAGGGTTGACTGCCAACAATCGCGCCAATTTGATTGCGATTAACATAAATATTACCCACTTTTAAGCGCGCCGCAATATGGTCAATATGCGCGGTGATACGGCTATGCAAGCCAAATGTTAAGCCAAAACCTTTCTGATTAATAGCGGTGATAATATCATCAATCGCATCGCTTTTGAATGTCGCAATATGCAATACAGGTCCAAAAATTTCTTGTTGCATTTCTTCAATATCGCTGACTTGTATCAGACATGGCGCAACAAAACAACCATCACTGGGCGCATCAAGCTGATACAATAATTTGCCTTGCACCTGTTGTTCGGCAATATAGGCATTGATATGTTGCTTTGCTTGTTCATCTATCAAAGGCCCTATATCAGTGCTTAACTGATATGGGTCGCCTAATGTGAGTTCATCCATCGCGCCTTTTAACATTTCTAAAAACGAATCCGCGATTTCTTCTTGAATATATAAACAGCGCAATGCCGAACAACGTTGCCCCGCCGATTGAAAGGCAGATATAATAACATCGCGCACCGCTTGTTCGGGCAGGGCTGTGGAATCCACAATCATCGCATTTAACCCGCCCGTTTCGGCAATCAAGGGCGCATTGGCACTTAAATAGTGTGCCATGTTACGACGGATAATCTGTGCCGTTTCGGTAGAACCCGTAAACACCACGCCAGAAATTTTTGGATGTTGCGTTAATATTGTGCCAATCGTTGCGCCCTCACCCGTCATCAGCTGTAGCACCGCAGGCGGCACCCCCGCCTGATGCAATAATTGCACCGCAATAAAAGCCGTGAGTGATGTTTGTTCCGCAGGCTTTGCTAACACGCCATTGCCCATTGCCAAAGCGGCGGCAATCTGCCCTGTAAAAATAGCGAGTGGAAAATTCCAAGGCGAGATGGCGGTGAATATCCCTCCGTTAAACTCTTTTTGTGTTGCGCTTGCTATTTTTTCAGCCTCATTCGCATAATAGCGTAAAAAATCAACCGCCTCGCGTAATTCCCCAATGGCATCGGGCAGGGTTTTGCCCGCTTCGGTGGTTAAAACAGCAAATAATAAACCGAAATTTTGTTCATATAAATCAGCGGCAATTCGCAAAATAGTGGCGCGTTCTTTGGTGCTAATATGCCATGCTGATGCGCTATCAATCGCCGTCATCACTGTTTGCTTATCGGCATATATCAGCGTTGCAACTTTCTCACCATTTGCGGGATTGTTGATAATCACCCTCTCACCTGTCGCATCACCACCAACAATCAGCGGTATCGCATCAGGAATCGGAACATTGCGCGCTTGTTCAATTATCAAAAGCGTTTGTTCATCATTAATATCAAAACCTTTTGAATTAACGCGGGTGTCACCGAAAATATCTGATGGTTTTACCAGATTTTTTGGCATCTGCTGTGATGGCAATAGCGTCATCGGGTTATGTACCATCTGTTCTGGCGTGATGCTGCTATCCATGATTTGATGTACAAAAGAAGAATTAGCGCCATTTTCTAATAATCGCCTTACCAAATAAGCCAATAAATCGGGATATGCCCCCACTGGTGCGTAAATACGGCTTTTATGCCCCAGCTGCTGCACCATAATATCATGCAATGTTTCACCCATACCATGCAGCCGCTGAAACTCAAAATCGCGCTTATTTGCCAAAGCCAGCACCGCCGCCATCGTATGGGCATTATGGGTGGCCAATTGCGGATAAAGATAATCGCTATAATCAAATAATTTTTTCACATTGGCAATATAGCTGACATCAGTGGCGGCTTTTGTGGTGAATAACGGAAAATCGGACGCGCCTTCAATTTGCGACCATTTCATTTCGCTATCCCAATAGGCGCCTTTCACCAACCGCACCATGATTTTGCGCTGATGCTTCTTTGCCAATCGATACAGCCAATCCAGCATATAAGATGCACGTTTGCCATAGGCTTGCACCACCACACCAAACCCATCCCAATCTGCCAAATCTTTTGATTCGAACACTGCCTCAATAATCTTCAGCGATAATACTAGCCTTGCTTGTTCTTCAGCATCAATATTAAGCCCAATATTCAGATTTTTTGCATTCGTGGCAAGACTATGCAAGATTGGCACAATTTCAGCCATCACCCGTTTTTCTTGTGCCACCTCGTAACGCGGATGCAATGCCGAAAGTTTAACCGATATGCCCGCATTATCAATCACATTGTGATGATGGCATGATGCACCAATGGCGGTAATCGCCTGCTGATAAGATTGATAATAAAAAGCCGCATCTTGCGCGGTGATGGCAGCCTCGCCTAGCATATCATAGCTATAGGTGAAACCTCGTGCCTGATATTTGCCAGAATTTTTGAGGGCTTTATCAATATTTTCGCCTAAAATAAATTGCTTGCCCATCTGTTGCATTGCACGATGCGCACCATAACGAATAAAAGGCTTTGCAAACTGCTTGATGCTGTTATGTTGCGTGAGTAAATATTGCGTCACACATAATTCCCATGTAACGATATTCACCAAAGCAGAGGGCGATGCACGTAAATGTTGACGCCAATTAAGCGGGATAATTTTATCGGCAATCAACCTATCGATGGTTTTATTATCGGGCGTGCGTAACATAGCTTCGGCAAGGCACATCAGCGCAACCCCCTCATCAGTGGATAGGCTATATTGCGCCAGAAAATATTCCATCAAGCCATGCTTTTTATTCGCCCGTATTTGTGCGACCCAACCAGCGGCATCATCAGAAATTTTCTGCCATATTTGTGGCGATAAATTGAGTTGTGAACCCAGTTTTGCTAGCAACTCTTTTTCGCTGGTATATTTTGTTTGTAGCGTAAAATCATCAAGCATCTGATGTCGCCCTTGCTTATAGAATGATATATTGATTTTATCATAACATAAATATTGAGTGTTTTTTAGAATAATTTTGTGTTAAGCAACAGTGGGGGTTTGGGAGTCCTTGCGATTAGCAAAGTCGCACCCCCATATAACGAACCATTGGCTTTTGCCACGCTTTACGAATAAATAATGGCGATGGGGTAAAGGAGCCGATTAGCAAGGTCGCAAAGCCCCTAAAAGCAATATATTAAGTAACAGCGGGGGTTTGGGGGTCTTTGCGCGAGCAAAGTCGCACCCCCATATAACGAACCATTGGCTTTGCCAATGGTGAGTGAATAAATATGGAGTCGAGGGGAATCGAACCCCTGACCTCTACAATGCCATTGTAGCGCTCTACCAATTGAGCTACGACCCCAAATGAAATATTTGCAACATCTTTCCCGCGTAAAATACCCCTCTTATTTAGAGGTTTTACGCTAAAAAAGCAACAAAAAAGAAAGGTGACAAAAGTCACCTTTCTTTGTATGGATTGTAAGGTGGCATATTTTATTCTATTTCCTCAGCTAAACGCGGTGATGTATCTTCTTGAGACCCAGAGAAAGACCTGAAAGATGCAATATCTTCATATAAATCATCCTCGTAATCATCATCTGGTTCATCAACATCGTCTATTTCATCGATAAATGGAAGATGATCCTCATCACGTTCAAAACCCATTAAATCATCATGTTCAAATTCTTCCATGACAACCTCCTGTTTTAATTGGCTACGTTAAACCTATCATCCTATAAGATGTAACCAACGGGGTATAATGCAAATGCTATGCCAAATCCTTTATATCAAAAATTTTGCCATTAGCGGCTTTAGCATCAGTAATGTCATGGGTAACTAAAATCGCGGGCAGTTGTTGTTCATGAATATGACGAAACACAAAATCGCGAATATTATCGCGTAACACCGCATCTAATTTTGAGAAAGGTTCGTCTAGCAACAAGCATTGTGGCGCAGCAAGCAAGGCACGCAATAAGGCGATGCGCGCCTTTTGTCCGCCAGAAAGGCTGGCAGTATCGGCTTGTTCAAAACCCGCCATATCGCAATCTTGTAATGCCGCGCTAATTTTCTGTTTTCGTTGCTCGCGTTTCATTTCTGGCGGCAAGGCAAAGGCGAGGTTCTCGCCAACATTAAGATGCGGAAATAGTAACGCATCTTGAAACAACATGCCCACACCACGCTGATGCGCTGGTAAATCATTCAGCACACGGCCATTCAACCGCACGATGCCCGATGTAGTGAAAGGCGGTTGCAAAAAACCCGCAATATAGCCCAGCAATGATGATTTGCCCGCACCCGATTCCCCCATAAAGCTGATAATCTCACCCTTATGAAGTTGGTATGAAAAATCACGCATTAAAGGGCAAGCGGCACGGTTTTTTTGCGCTTCAAGCTTTATTGAAATATTCTCAAGTTCTAACATCCATATCTTTCCGATTTTTATATAACAGACGTGGCACAAATAAAGCAATGGTAAAAAATAAAAGCGGCAATGATGCCTGCACCAAACCATACACACTCACAATTCTGCGGTTGCCCCCTGATGATAACACAATCGCCTCGCTGGTGAGGGTTGTTACATTGCCACTGCCTAGCAAATAGGTGGGCAAATACAATGCCACCGATACCGCCACGCCCAAGCTGAGTGCGGTCAGCAATGCTGATAATTGCAATGGTAAAATCAACCGAAATAATGTGTATGATGGGCTTTTGCCAATGCTAGCGGCAATCTGGCGATATTGATTATTCAATTTATGCCATGGTCCTGCCAGCGATAGATAAATATAAGGCAAGACAAAAATCACATGCCCAAAAATGACCATCGGCAATGTGCCAATTAAACCTAGCTTAATCAATAACACCTGCACCCCAAATAAGAATGAAATTTGCGGCATTAATAGCGGGCAATATAAAATCCAAATACCCGTTTTACCGGGTCTAAAGCCGTAACGTTTTTCAGCTTCTAAACAGCCAATCGCCAAAATAAGCGAGATAAAAGTAGCACAAAGCGCGATAAACAAAGTCAGCAAAAAGGCATGGCGCATCAGAAGCAAAGCACGAACCCAATATTTGAGCGAGACATTATCAGGTATCAATTTAGGGAATTGCCATAACCCACTAAAAGACCATATCACTAACATAAGAATCGCGCCGATGGTAAGGGCAATCAAGGCGATAATAATAGTATTGATGCCATATTGTGGCAGGCGCGAATTAAAGATATTGCCACGCCCACCACAGCAAATAAAATAGCGATAGGCAGGCGCGAAAATTTTGCCTATCAGCCACCAAAAACCGATACTGGCAACGGTGATGATAAACATCCAAAGGGCGGCGGCTGACGCGAAAAATTGCATCTCTAAATTAGGGTCACGCGCCCAGTTTAAGATGGTTACCCCTAACAGCATTGGCGCATTGGGGGCTAATATCAGCGCCATATCAACAATCGCCAACGAAAATGCCAGCACCACAAACAACGGTAAGCGCATTTGTGAATAGAGTTGCGGATACACCAATTTGCTAAAACATGCAACAGGATGATAGCCTAGCACCTGCCCATTTTGTAATAATTTACGGTAATTGATGCGTTCCAATGACGATAATGAGAGCAAGAATAAAAACGGCACTTCTTTAATCACCAGCCCTACTATTAGCAATATGCCGTAAGGGTCTGGGTTACTGTTCCAAAAGGGTGGTTCTTGCCAGCCGAATAATGGCGCTAACAACCGTGCGACAATGCCGCTTGGTGCGACTAAAAAAATCAACCCCACCGCTAATGTGATATGCGGGGTTGCCAGAATTGGTGATAAAAAAGATTGGCAATAGCGGAACAGCCTTGTTCCGTGCGCTAATGCCAAAAAGCTGATATTCAGCCCCCATGAGATGATGGTAGCGGTAAAACCAATGATAAGCGTAAACACAATGCTGTTGCCGATATTGGGCATATCAAAAAACGCCCATAGCGGTAAGCGCGATTGCAATGATTCAGGCAAGGCAATCACCATTGAAAAACCTAGCGCACCAGACAAAACAGAAGCAAGCCCGATAAAAATCGGTGCGAGAAAAATCATAATAGTGATGAGCGGAATAAAGAATATGGGGTCTTTAAACTTTTTCATCACCACTGGTTTCATGATTGTATGTTGCTGTCCCCATTACTGGCCGTAACGTTTTTGCCACTCAGTTTTTAGATATTCGCTCCATGCAGGATGCGGTTCAGGCAATACTGTTCCCAATTCTTCAGCTGATAGGGTGGCAACGCCAATTGGCAAAGCATCAAATTTTGCTTGCCCTTCATCATCAAGTGCGGTCACATCAAGCACAGTTGGGTCGCCCCAAATATCGGGGTTTGCCTTGCGGCTTTGCGCCTCTATTGAAAGCATGAAATCAGCAACAATCATCGCGCCTTCAGGATTGGCAGCATTATAAGGAATCGCTAGAAAATGCGTATTGCCAATCGTGCCATCATCAAGCACGAATGAGCGAATCGTATCAGGCAATTCGCCACGTGCAATTCCCGAAGAAGCACCATTGGGATTAAAAGCGAACGCATAATAAAGCTCGCCATCGGCTAGCAACTGGCTTTGTGCTGGCCAATCTTTTGGGAAATTCCTACCATTTTGCCATAAATTCGGGTGCAACGCATCTAAAAACGTCCATAAGGGCGCAGTAATTTCAACGGCATCAGTGGCGGGCGGTTTTGCCAAAATATCTTTATCAGCCACCAATTCCACCAATGCTTGCTTTAAGAATGTAACGCCCAGAAAATCAGGCGGTGCAGGATAGCTGAAACGCCCTGGTTGCGCGCTGGCTACTTCCAAAAAATCTTGCATTTTTTCAGGCAACATATCGGTGCGCGCGCTATCATAGAAAAATACTAGCTGTGCCATGCCCCAAGGTGATTCATAACCATCAGTTGGCACCGTAAAATCAAGAATTGTGGTTGGTTTGCCAATAATATCAACATTATCAAAATTCGGTAAATTTTGCGTGAATGGACCATAAAGCAATCCTGCTTGCTTCAATGTGCGAAAATTTTCACCATTAATCCAAATTAAATCAATCGCGCCATCACTATCATTGCCAGCGGCTTTATCGGCAACCACTAATTGCACCGAATCGGCTGTGTTGCTGATTTTAACATGTTCAACTGCTACATTATAGGTATCGTTGGTTTGCTTACCAGCCCAAGCAATATAATCATTGATAGTATCTCCACCGCCCCAAGCATGAAATTTGACAACCGTATCACAGGCTTTTGCGCTAATTTCTGCCCATGCCTCACCTTTTTCAGCCGCAACAGGCGCGCAATGACTATCTGCTACTTTCGCATTATCAGGGTTACCAGAACCAGAGCCAAAGCCAAAATATAAAACACTTGCAATACCAACAAGGGCAATGACAATCATGTTTCTTCTGTTGCTTAAAATATTTTTCATTTGATTATCTCCTACAATTAATATCGTTATGGTATATTTTCTGCTATGATAATTTTTTTTAAAAGTTTTTTCAAGAAAGATTCGCATCTTGCCACGAATTTGCTTATATTTACATTGGGTGGTTTGCGGGTGCCAATTATATGTGAATTCGGTCAGGTCTGAAAAGAAGCAGCCGTAACATTAATGGCGGGTCGCAAATCATCCACCCAATATATCAGCACCAAGAGTCATCAATGAATGAAGAAGTCCCAAATAATACAGTCATAGAAGAATCACCTACCGCCAACTCGTCTGCCAATAATGATGCGCCCGTTTCTCAAGCCTCTGCATTTCAGGCATTGGCACGCAAATACCGTCCGCAAAAATTTTCGCAAATGGTTGGGCAAGATGTGCTGGTAACCACCCTATGCAATGCGCTGAAAACTGGCCGTATGCACCATGCCTTTATGCTAACGGGTGTGCGTGGCACGGGCAAAACCACCACCGCCCGCATCATTGCCAAAGCGGTAAATTGTATTGGGCGCGATGTTACGCAAAATCCTGACCCGTGCGGCATTTGCGAATCATGCCGTGCCATTAGCCACGAATCCAGCATGGATGTGGTTGAAATAGATGCCGCTTCCCATACAGGCGTGAATGATATGCGTGATATTATTGAATCGGTGAAATATCGCCCGATTGCTGGGCAATGTAAGATTTACATCATTGATGAGGTGCATATGCTCTCAAAATCGGCATTTAACGCTTTGTTGAAAACATTGGAAGAACCGCCCGATTATGTCAAATTTATTTTTGCCACCACCGAAATTCAAAAAGTACCCGTTACGATATTATCGCGTTGCCAACATCTAGAATTATTGCGGGTATCGCAAAAAACGCTTGCTGATTATTTTGCCACCATCATTAACAAAGAAAACCTAACCGCTGAAGCTGATGCGCTTATTATGATTGCACTGGCTGCCGATGGTTCGGTGCGCGATGGGCAATCACTGCTAGACCAAGCGATTAGCCTTGCAGGCGATGGTAGCATAGATGGCGCACTGGTGGCGAATATGTTGCGACTAAACGACCAAACGCATATTTATCAGTTGTTAGATGATTGCTTTTCGGCACAACCCCATGCTGCGCTTGCATTGTTAGAAACGCTTTATCAAAAAGGCGGTGTGCCAGAAATGATTGTGCGCGATTTGCTGAATGGCGTTTATTGGCTAACGCGCTTGCATCTCAGCCCCGATTTATCCGATAATCTGGCACTGCCTGAATCGCTACGGGGAAATGCTACAATAATGGCACAAAAATTGGATATGCCACGCCTAACCCGTATTTGGCAAATTTTGCAACAAGGGGCGGCCGAATTATTGCACTCACCTGTGAAACAGCAATCAGTTGAAATGCTGATGCTTAAATTATGCTATGCTTCTGGCTTGCCTGACCCATCATCGCTTATCACTATGCTACAAAGCGATACTGAAACCAAAACCAATATGCACCAAGCGGTATCATCACCGCCACCACTTTCGTCGCCCTTACCTGCCCCCCCCTCTGCCGACATTACTGATAATGATGCGGTGAAAAAAAAAACTGAATTAACAGTCGAGATTGAAGCTGAACCAGTTGAAGCTGAAAAACCTCTATCCGCCGAACCTATTCAACCTTCTAAAAATGTTATCATTCCAGAATTTCAGCAATATGTTGAACGCGTAAAACAAGCAAACGAAGCGCGCCTTGCCTTTATTCTTTACGAACAGCTAATATGCACCGCTTTTGAGCTTCCAAATATCACATTGGCAATTTGTCCATCAGCAAGTGGTGTGAATAAAGATGCTGTTAGCAAGCAATTACAACAATTTTTGCGTGGCAATGGTGATGCTATTCATTGGGACATTCACTGGCATGATGATGCACAAAGCCATGATTTTATCAGCCTGCACCAATATGATTTGATGCTTGATGAACAGCAAAAACAACAAATGGCACAGAGAGATTTTATCAAACAAGCCTTGCAATTATTTCCCAATGCGTCAATAATGGCAATTGAAGATAATGCTGATGCCAATAATAACAACGAAGGAACCGCGCCATGAAAAATATTTTTTCCGCCATGCAGGATTTAGGTAAAATCCAGCAAAAAATGACCGAAATGAAAGCAAGCATCGATGAAATTACCGTAGAGGGCAAAGCAGGCGGTGATATGGTAAGCATACAGATGAAAGGCGATGGCACGGTGCAGGCGATAGAAATCAAACCAAATCTGTTAGAAATGGGCGAGGTAGAAGTTTTGCAAGATTTATTGGCAACCGCTTTCAATAACGCGCAAGAAAAATTAGATGCAGCAAAATCGGAAAAAACTCAAGATATTTTGCAGGGCATTCCGCTACCCGAAGGCTTTAAGTTACCTTTTTAGACTCCCTTTTTTAGGATAGAGATATGAAATTTTACCAAGCACAAAATGATATGGCACAAAATTATATTAACGGGCAGTGGGTAGATTCAAACAAGCGCATCGATATTGAAAATCCCGCCACTGGTGAGGTTTTTGCAAATATCGCCCATGCTAGCGAGTCGGATGTTGATAAAGCAGTACAAGCGGCGCGTGAATGCCATTTAAGCCGTGCGTTGGTGAAAGTGCCCCCATCGGAGCGCGGACGCATGGTGCGGAAAATGGGCGAGTATCTGTTGCAAAACAAACAAGAAATCGCGCATCTTCTCACATTAGAAAGTGGTAAACCCTTATGGGAATCGCTGATAGAGGTGGCATCATCAGCGCGCTATTTTGAATATTATGGCGCACAAGCCGATACAATGGAAGGGCGTTCTGTGCCATTAGGCGATGGCTATTACGATTTCACCCATTATGAGCCTTATGGCGTTTCGGCAATGATTATCCCGTGGAATTACCCACTTGAAATGACGGCGCGCTCGCTTTCGGCGGCACTCACCACTGGCAATGCTTGCGTGGTGAAAACCCCCGAACTTGACCCTTTAACAAATTGCTATCTGGCTTTGGCAGCTGAATATGCGGGCTTTCCTGCTGGTGCGGTTAATCTTATCTGCGGTTATGGGCATGATACGGGCGCGGCACTGGCAAATCACCCGCTCATCAATCAGCTGGTATTTACGGGGTCGGTGGCAACGGGTGTTTCGGTGGCAACAGCGGCCGCGCAAAATATCGTGCCTTGCGTGTTAGAGCTTGGCGGTAAATCAGCGGCAATCGCCTATGAAGATGCTGATTTAGATAATTTGGTTGAATCGGTGCGCTGGGGCGTGTTATTTGGTGCAGGGCAAACATGCTCGGCAATGTCGCGGTTAATCGTGCATCAGGCAATCTATGATGAGGTGGTTGAGAAAATCGCCACGATGATGCAAAATATTACAGTCGGGGCAGGTGTTGATGATAAAGATATGGGACCGATGATTTCTGAAAAACAGCGCAACCGTGCCGAAAATATGTGTATCAAAGCCGAACAGCAAGGCGCGCAAGCGGCATTTGGCGGACGGCGATTAAACCGCGATGGCTGGTTTTTACCGCCAACACTCTATCATAATGTAACGCCCGATATGGAATTGGCACAACAAGAAGTGTTCGGCCCTGTGCTAGCCGTGATGAAGTTTACCACTGAAGATGAGGCACTAGCTATCAGCAACGGCACCGATTACGGACTAGTGGCGGGCGTGTTTACGCGCGATATTGACCGCGCCATGCGCGCCGCACAACGCATTGAAGCAGGGCAAATATTCATCAATGAATGGTTCGCAGGCGGAATAGAAACGCCCTTTGGCGGCTATAAAAAATCTGGTTATGGGCGTGAAAAAGGTCGCGAAGCCTTGCTGAATTATGTGCAGACAAAAAACATCGCGGTGCGGATTTCATCTGTGCGGTAGCGAGCCGAATATGCTTAAGATGGTATCACCGCTTCACCATTACCTCTTTGGTATCACCGTTTCGGAAAATTTGGGCGGTCGGTATTATAATGGGTGCTTAAATAATCGATGATGATGCTGTAATCAGGCTCTTCAATCACTGGCATGCCTTGTTCTTCTACCATCCACTCTAATAAATATACCCAACCTTCGCGCGTTTGCCCTTGCTGTGCCACAATTTTTTCGGAATGGCAGGCGATACAATTATAATAGGTTTCTGAAACACCGGGCGCATCAAATAACACACCAAATTCATAATCATCATCTTGCGCTTGCGCTGTGCCCGATAGGCATAATGACGCAAGACATAATAATGCAACAAATAACACAGCAGTAACAGCAGTTTCGCGCAATTTTGTAGATATAGAAATACGGATAGGTAACATAACAAGCCCACTTAACAAATATTATTGTTAGAAAAAGTGAGGGCGCTATTACCTGCCCTCACCTAATGTTATAAAAAGAATTTATCTTATGAAACGCGAACACCAACACGATGGTAAGTGTTATTAAGATAACCTTTAGGGTTCCAATCAATGGCAAAAGGTTGCATGTCGCCTTTTGAATCGGTTGCGCGCGCCCAAATTTCATAATAACCCGCTTGGTCAAAAGTGATTTCAGCTTGCCAATTTTGCCAAGCACCACTATTCACAGGCTTGTTGAGTTTCGCTTTTTGCCAGCTTTTACCGAAATCATAAGAAATATCAAGCCGTTTGATTGTTCTATCACCTGCCCAAGCATGACCACGCACTTGCGTGCTTTTGCCAATATCTGCATCATTAGCAGGAAAAGTGATGAGAGATTTTACGGGCATCTGTTCGATAATCACAAAATCTTCGGTCTCCACTTTTTCACCGGGTGCAACAGGGCGATTTGGCACACGATAAGATTTACCAGTCATTTTAGGACCATCATGCACAATATCGCGCAATTCGATGCGTTTTAGCCATTTATGCGAGGTAGAACCGGGCCAACCGGGAACAACCAAGCGTAAAGGCGCACCATTCATTGGATGCAAAGGCTTGCCATTCATTTCAAACGCAATCAGAATATTATCAGTCATTGCTTTATCAATCGGAACACCGCGTGAGATAGGGGTTTTACTTTCATCACCTGATAGATGCAAATCAGCACCATGATGTGCGGTATAAACCACATTTGATTGCACGCCTGCTTTTTTCAAAACATCTTTCAACTTAACGCCCGTCCATTCAGAACAAGCCACAGCGCCAAGTGTCCATTGATTACCACTAGCGGGCGGGTCAAAGAAAGAACGACCATTACCGCCACATTCTATCACCAATGACATGGTATGCACCTTAAATTGTGAGCGCAAATCAGCGATAGAAAGTTCCATCGGATTATCAACCAACCCATCAATTGTCAAGGTCCAGCTATCAGCATCCATATTATCAGGCAATAAACCATTATTGCGGATAAAATGCCGTTCAATCGGGGTGACGTTATCATCTAAAAATTCAGGTGGTGTCTCGGCATTTACAGGGCGGTCATTCAACAGCGTTAAGCCGTTTTTACCAACCAATACATTATCTTGCGCCAAAGAAGCAGGGATTAAACCTGTTGGCATGTTGCGATGAAATGGGATAGTCGCACCTACCATCGCGCCCATTGTTGCCAAACCAGCTTTTGCCAAAAAGCCTCTTCTATCAGGGTAGCTTACTCTGCCGAAAAATT
Source organism: Alphaproteobacteria bacterium (assembly GCA_022599575.1). Classification (GTDB taxonomy): domain Bacteria; phylum Pseudomonadota; class Alphaproteobacteria; order JABAAW01; family JAHZMA01; genus JAHZMA01. The sequence continues at coordinate 42,526 of JAHZMA010000032.1, forward strand.
CTTTATCTGCTTGTTCAGGGTTATCAGAAAAGAATTCGTTAGGGGTTTTATCATTATTATCCGTCATCTTGCCTCTCTCTCTTATTGAATGTTGTTTGATATAAAATTCAGGATTAAAACCTAGCATAGTTTTTATATAATAGCTAGTTTTTTTGTTACAATAATCACTTATTTTTGAAAATCATCTTCAAAATATTTAAGATAGCATAATAAAGGATTGGGCGCCGCCTGCCCTAGCCCGCAAATTGACGCATCTATCATCACATCGGATAATTCTTTCATCAATGCGATATTCCATTGTTCCGCCTTTAATAAATTTACCATTTTTTCAGTGCCATTGCGACATGGCGTGCATTGCCCGCAAGATTCATCTTCAAAAAACAGCATCAGATTACGCACCATATCGGGCAGATGGTCTTTATCAGAAAGCACCACAACCGCCGCCGAGCCAATGAAACAACCATATTCCTGCAATGTATCAAAATCTAGCGGAATATCATCCATATTAGCGGGCAGAATACCGCCCGAAGCACCGCCCGGCAGATATGCCTTAAAGTGATGACCATCTTCCATACCGCCACAATAATCTTCAATCAGCTGTTTGATGGTAATGCCTGCTGGCGCATATTTCACGCCCTTATCTTTCACGCGCCCTGAAACCGAGAAGCTCCGCATGCCTTGCCTGCCATTGATACCACGCGCGCTAAAATTTTCTGCGCCCTGTTCGATAATATCACGAATCGCATAGACAGTTTCAACATTATGCACCAGAGTCGGACGGTTGAAAATGCCTTTTTGCGCCACGAAAGGTGGGCGATGGCGTGGCAGACCGCGCTTGCCCTCGATGGATTCAATCATCGCTGATTCTTCACCGCAAATATAAGCACCTGCTCCGCGCCGCAATTCAATCGTGATACCATTGGTTAGTCCCGATTGTTGCAATAATGCCAATTCGCGCTGTAACAATAGGCGAATATCAGGATATTCATCACGCAAATAAATGAAAATATGCTCGGCTTCCACCACCCATGCGGCAATCAACATGCCTTCCAAAAAGCGATGCGGGTCGCGCGCCAGATAGTAATAATCTTTAATAGTACCAGGTTCGCCCTCATCACCATTGATAGCAAATAAACGTGGCTTTGCCTCGGCACGCACAAATTGCCATTTTTTCGCAGCAGGAAAGCCCGCGCCACCAAGCCCGCGTAAGCCCGATTGTGCAATCATCGCAATGAAATCATCACGGCTATATTTATCAGCACGGCAGGTTTGTAACAAATCATAACCACCATCAGCGCGATAAGTAGCAAAACCACGCGCATCAGCGGGGATTTTGGCATGAGTATCTTGATTTTCCACCATTTTCAGTGCTTTTTCAACGCTCGCATTACCCAGATGAGCATGACCTATCTCTAGCACTGGCGCAATATCGCATCTGCCCATGCAAGGTGCGCGTAAAATGCGAATACTATCTTTATCAGTGCCTGCTTCTAGCTGTGTTTTGAGCTGTTCTGCGCCTGCCATCATACAAGAAAGCGAATCACACACCCGAATGGTCAGCGGTGGCGGCGGAGTTTCATTTTCTAGCACAATATCAAAATGGGCGTAAAAACTGGCGACTTCATAGATTTCCGCCATTGGTAATTTCATCATATGTGCCAAAGCCGCCAAATGTGCCGCGCCTAAATAGCCATATTTATCTTGAATCAGATGCAGATATTCAATCAGATGGTCGCGCCTGATAATCTGCTCACCTAGCAAAGCTTGTATCTCTGCCAGCGCCTTATCATCAACCTGCCTGCCCTTCATTTTAGGGCTAGCTTGCCTGCGCCCCGAACCAGGGTGACGGAATTTATGCACTATTTTATTATCCATGCTATGTGATTGCCTTATTTTGCGAAAAAAAGCAAGTATTTTAATAAATTTTTTAGTATATTGACAATGAAGCGATTTTTGCCGATAACACTCATCAGAGGAATTAAAATGACAGACAATATAATATATCATGATATGGCAAGTCTATTATGCTCGCGCCTGTGCCATGAGTTGATTGGACCATTAGGCGCGCTGATGGGCGGGTTTGATATGCTTGCCGAATTTGGTGATTTCACGCCTGAAGAAAATATGGTGTTGCGGCAATCGGCAGATAGGTTAGCGATGCGAACAAAATTTTATCGGCTTGCCTATGGTTCGGCGGGATATCGACTGATTGCACCGCAAGAGGTGATGCCATTATTACGCGATATGCTTGCCGAACATCAAATTACATTTGCACCACCCAATGATGCGGTATTTATGGATGCACCAGAGGGTAGCCTATGGTTGGTGATTAATCAGGCATTTTTAGCTGTGGATATTTTGAAACAAAATGGTCATGCCGAAGTGCGGTTTGATGGTAATTTAGATGATTTGGCGATTATCTTTACGGGAAATGAAGCCGATATTGATGATGCGTTTAAGCTTGCTTTGCTAGGCGAATTGCCGAATGAAAGCATGACGGCGTATAATGTTCATGCGGTGCATAATCATTTGGTGGCGCAAAAATTAGGGTATAAAATCACCTGCGCGGTAGAACCAAAACAACAAGTTAGCTTTGGCTTGCAAAAATTATAAAAAAATCGTAAAAACAACAATTGCATTTTGTCAGCATCAAGGTTACAATATTATTGCTTGAGGATGGGTGGCTGAGTGGTTGAAAGCACTGGTCTTGAAAACCAGCGAGGGTTTGCGCCCTCCGTGGGTTCAAATCCCACCCCATCCGATTCTTTATCCGCTAGAATTGAGCAACTCCGACACGCACCTTATGAGTATTGAGTAACAGCGATGGGGTGCGGGGGCGTCTTGGCAAGGCGGGTGTCCTACGGACAAACCCGCCGAGAAGCCAAGCCGCAAAGCCCCCGCATTATAATGTATCGGGGGCGCGCACCCTCTTTAAATATAACCACCTGATTGAATCACCCATCAAAATTTGCTATGCTACCTTGAATTGAAGAAAGGGGTGAGCCTATGGCGAGGATAGAACCAGAGACGATAAGGAAAGCAGGAAAACCTGATACTGTTTCTTGCGGTTTTGACGACGTTCTTTGTCACTTGAGTAAAGCAGAAACTGCATTAGGTAAAACCGTTACTATAGTGGATAGTGATGATTTGCGCGAAACTCTTAACGCTATACGGAAACATAGTGGTGATGATAACTATAATAAATTTTGCAAAGAATTTTTAGATAAATTACAAAAAAGGTATGGCATTGATTATATTTATTTTGATAATGCTGTTATCGGCAATAACGAGCAGTATCAGCAACATACAACAAATATAC